>NZ_CP040755.1:4542160-4844971 GCF_024585285.1 Colwellia sp. M166 | reverse complement strand
CTATGGTCAGGTAAAGCATGGCATTTCTTAGTGATGGTGAGTCTTTTATTAATAACAGTTCTTTGACAAGTTACCAGCTATTGATTGATTGGAGCGAAACGGCTGCAATTATAGTGGCAACTTCCATTTTATATAGCTTTATTCTACTAACAGCAAACTACCGTTTATCACGTCATTATTCGATGTATATTCAAGATGAAAAAACTCATCATCAATAACAGTATTTTTTTAATTTTATGGTGATACCACTTTCGGCGATTAAGTCGGTTTCGATAAATTCAAACCATCATAACGAAACAGAAAAGTCAGCGAAGGCAAGAAACATGAAAGTGCGGTGATAACTAATGAACAGTTAAAAAGTAGGTGAAGGTAAACAGCACAACATTAAAATCATATTTAAACAGCCAATGAAATAATTGAGGTATCGGTGAATCTTGGTTTGATGTTTTGAACAAGTTTTAATCAATGTAGAACAACCAGCAACAGTCATTAACGCTTTAGCACAAATTAATTCACCACAGCAACAAGTAGCTTGATAGAATGTTGGCAATTTATTGTAAGCTAAACTAAACCAAATTTCAATATTCGCAATATAAGGGGTGATGCTGTGCAACATTTTAGTTGGGATCTCGATCAGTATTTTTCTATTGGGCCACTAACTGTCCATTGGTACGGCGTATTATTCGCTACGGCTATTTTATCTGGCTTACAAGTGATGAAGTGGATTTTCAAACTGAAAAGCAAGATTTAGCCGCGTTAGATAACTTACTCGTTTACATTGTTATTGGTGTTATTGTTGGCAGCGCACGTTTAGGCCATTGTTTCTTTTATAGAATCCTGGTTATTATTTTGCTAATCCAATGAAAATATTTGCCATTTGGGAAGGTGGACTGGCTAGTCATGGTGGGGGTTTAGGTGCAATAATTGCCGCTGGTATTTACAGCAGAAAGCATCAAATGAACTTTATCTGGTTGCTCGATAGGCTTGCCATATGTACCGCTTTATTTGGCTTTTTTGTACGTAGCGCAAATTTTGTTAATTCTGAAATATTAGGCACGCCAAGCAATGTGCCTTGGGCTGTTATTTTTCACCTATCAGATAACGTTGCTCGTCACCCTTCGCAACTATATGAAGCGATTGGGTTATTTAACGATCTTTTTTGTTTTGATGATTTTTTATAAACGCATAAAAGCGCAAACGCTCTAAGGGTCTATTTTAGGCGTTTTCTTAATTTTAATCTTCACTGCCCGTTTTCTTATTGAAATGTTAAAAGAAAAACAAGCTGCCTATGCTGCCGACATTACGCTAACAGCAGGACAAATGTTAAGTATTCCGTTTTTTATCGCCGGTATTGCCTTAGTTATCTGGTCAGTGAAGCACAATAAAAAAATACAAAAATAAAATAACCTTAACGGTTAACGCCGCTCCTCAAGCGTTTAAAATGCTGGGGCGGTAAAATATAATTAATAAGATGTGGTTATAAATTCATGGCTAAAAAGTTTTACGTGGTATGGAAAGGTGCAAAAACCGGTGTTTTTGAACAGTGGAATGATGTTAAAAAGTCATACCCAAGGACGAGCTGATGCTCAATATATGGGATTTGAATCAAAAGCAGAGGCGGAACTTGCTTTTCAATCAACCTACACTAAAGCATTAACTAAACGTTCGATAAAAGTAAAAATGGCGGTGCTAAACCTTCAGCTTCTGCCGCCTATGTTAGATCTGATAATGCTGGAGCCGGAAGTGCTTCATCACCAGCAAAACAAATTGCTGACTTTAATATCTATTGCGACGGGGCCTGTTCCACCTAATCCTGGAAAGTCAGGTACCGGTATGGCGGTATATCAACAACAGCAACTCATTGAGCTATGGTATGGCTTATACGAGCCTATGGGCACCAACAATACTGCCGAGCTTAATGGCATGCTTGCGGCGTTTAAGTACGCGCAAGCACTATGTCAAACAAGGTAAAACCGTTCAGGTACTGTCTGACTCTAAGTATTCAATTGACTGCATTACCAAATGGGCAAAAAGGCTGGCAAAAGCAAAAGGCTGGACGCGTGGTAAAGGTGAAGAAATAAAAACCTTGATGTCATCAAGCAATGCTTTACGCTCTACCAAGCACTAAAAGAAAATTTGATTATTAGCCACGTAAAAAGGTCACGCCAATATCGAAGGTAATGAACTCTCAGATAGAATGGCAGTGTTGGCTCGCATGAAGCGTACCGAAGGCTTTGTTCAGTATCAAGAAACTCTCGACATTAAAAACCATATTAGCAATGGCCTCAGGCTAAAAGTTTGACTTATCTGCAATAAAAGGCAGTTTGAACGCTGCCTTTTTATTACAAAGGTAATCAGCTAAAATAATTTACAACTAAAGCACTATTTTTAGTGTCATCTGCTTTAAAAAGTAATGATATTGGCAAAGATAAAAATCAACATAATAATCATGATAAAAATTTTATTTTGTTCTATTGTGCTGAAATTATCTTCAACACGCACAGCAATTAATCATATAAACTAAAAGCCCTTGCCTAGCACTGAATATCTCAGTATTCTACGCGGCCTTTTTCTCTTTGGATCTCAACATGATCGGATTTGACTATGGCACATCAAACTGTGCTGTCGGCGTTATGGAAAATAATAAGCCAAAACTATTATCTTTAGGTGATCATGGCCGATATATTTCGTCAACCTTATATGCACCAAGTCGTGATGTTATTGTCAATTGGCTGCACAAAAACTTGACGTTAGCAGAGCAAAAAAACTTTCAACAGCAACGTCAAAGACAGTTACAAAAAGGCCAAAACACTTTACGAGAACTGACCTTAGATGGTTACCCCACAGAACTCTCTTTTGGTCAACAAGCCTTAAATAATTACTTACAAGAGCCTGATGAAGGTTACTACATTAAATCGCCAAAGTCGTTTCTTGGTGCTAGTGGCTTATTACCACAACAAGTTGAATTATTTGAAGACATTGTCGCTGCAATGATGAGCAATGTGAAAACACTTACCGAAGCAACGCTCGGAAGAAGTGTTGAGCAAACGGTTATTGGTCGCCCGATTAACTTTCAAGGCTTACGTGGCGAAGAGAGTAATCAACAAGCATTGAAAATATTAACCAATGCAGCAAAACGCGTTGGTTTTAAAGATGTAGAGTTTCAATTTGAACCGGTTGCTGCCGGCTTTGAATATGAAGCAAGTTTACGTAAAGAAACCAAAGTACTGGTAGTGGATATTGGCGGTGGAACGAGCGATTGTTCAATGCTACTGATGGGGCCAAAACAAGCGATTCTATCTGATAGAAGCAAAGACCTACTAAGTCATAGTGGCGAACGTGTTGGCGGTAATGATTTTGATATTGCTTTTGCCCTTAAAGGTATTATGCCAAGCTTTGGTTTAGATAGCTTATTAAAAACCGGTAAGCCTATGCCAAGCAACAGCTACTGGCAAGCGATGGCCATTAATAATATTAATCATCAAACTGAATTTTACAGTGCTGCTAATGGCCGATTTTTAGCGCAACTTATTCGTGATGCAGAGCAACCTGAGTTGTTAACACGCCTATTAACCGTGCAGCAACAAAAGTTAAGTTACCGCGTCGTCAATGCTGCTGAGCAAAGTAAAATCGCCATAACCGAGCAAACACAACAGCAAGTTGATCTTTCTGATATCGATGCCGAGCTCAGTGTTATGCTCGACAGAGATGGCTTTGCCAAGGCATGTCAGCGTGAGCTTAATTCAATTGCTAGCTTAATGACGGATGCGATCACGCAGGCTAATTGTCAACCTGATGTGGTATTTGTTACCGGTGGTACGGCTAAATCCCCGGTATTAAATCAATTTCTTCAACAGCAGTTTAACCACGTACCTATTGTTATTGGTGATCATTTCGGAAGTGTTACTGCGGGTTTAACCCGTTGGGCAAATACTATCTACACATAGTAACAGTCGCTCGGTTTAAAACATTCACGTAGTAACAAGTCAAATAAGAGCTCGCTAACTCATAAGCAGTTAACGAGCTTTTTAATAACGCTATGATTGAATTTTAGTGCGATCAGGCCTAATAATACGGATACTGGATCTACTAATACCAATTTTACTAAGTTTCTTCTCACTCAGTGAAATCTAAAAGGTTTAGCGGCACAGGTTCATAATTCCAGACTGAAGCTAAGTACCGACATCCATGTAGGCAAGGCATTGGTTGAAGATAATGGTTATTCTCGACAACTGCTCCTGCGTTGTTCTAATGACTCACATCGCTGTGAGAACCTTATCGAAATCAATAACACGGCTTGTAAGCCTTTTTAAAATCCCCCTTAGGGAACAAACTTAATAAACTTGGTATAATTAAGGAGAAAAGTGATTAACAAAACGACGAGTGCTAACGCGATAGAAAAAGCTAAGGTTGCTTTAATTGTTGGTGCCAGTGGCTTAATTGGCCAACACTTGTTAACGCAACTATTGGCGAGTTCAAGCTATAGTAAAGTTATTGCCTTAGTACGTAAACCACTGACTTTTACGCATCCTAAGCTGATACAATGGCAGGTAGATTTTCAGCAACTAGCAACTGAATTGGCAGCTCAGGAAACTGGTCAATCTAGCGTTAGAGCAACCTTTGCTGGCAATGGCTTCCCCGCTATTGATGATATATTTTGTACCCTGGGTAGCACAATAAAAAAAGCCGGCTCTAAAGCCTAATGCCGATCAGTTAAAGATAACGATCGGTTGACCGATCCAAAAGATCATGCAAAATCCGTAGTTAGGTAACTAACTACGGATTTTTTTGTGAATATTGAACAAGCACTACAGACGACACTTGAAGAAAGTAACCGATACCATACCTTCGAAAAACTATCAGAAATCCTTTCTCCTGAAATCATTGAACAAGGCTTTGAAAAGGCTGGCATTGCTACGGTTCGCAAACGTAGGCTACCACTGGAAGCGGTTTTATGGTCAGTGATTGGTATGGCTTTATTTAGAAAAGAGTCTGTTTGGAATATCGCCACTAAGTTAGACATCATGTTACCTGGCAAGAGTCAGCTTGTTGCTCCCAGTGCTATGGTTCAAGCCAGACAACGCTTAGGCGATGATTCGGTTAAACAAGTCTTCAATAAATCTGCACAAGCAATGTATAAACAACACGAATTTGAAACATGGAATGGTTTGAACCTATTGGCTGTGGACGGTGTGGTCTGGCGAACACCTGACACCCCAGATAATCGTAAAGCATTTTCTTCTGGCAGCAACCAATATGGTGACACAGCCTTTCCACAAATCCGTATGGTCTGCCATATGGAGCTTACCAGTCATCAACTACTCAGTAGTGAGTTTGATAATTACAAAACGAATGAAATGAAGCTAGCTGAGCGTTTGATTGAACGCACACCTGATAACTCTCTTACTATGTTTGATAAAGGATATTATTCACTTGGGATGCTTAATCGTTGGCACCAAACGGGGAGTGATCGACATTGGTTGATCCCAGCAAGACCGGACTTACAGTATGAAATTATCACATCGGTTGGTAAAAATGACCATATCATTGCATTGAAAACAACAAAGCATGCACAAAAAGAATTTTCCAGATGTACCTGAAATCATTAACGCCAGATTAATCAGTAAAACAATAAAGGGTAAAAGCTATCGCATATTAACGTCAATGACAGATAGATTGCGGTTTCCTGGCAACGAAATTGTTGAGTTATACTGCCATCGATGGGAGATAGAACTCGGGTTTAGGGAAATAAAACAAACGATGCTTAATAGTGCATACCATTTGAGAAGTAAGCGTCCTGATATGGTTCGCCAAGAGCTATGGGGCGTATTACTCGCCTATAATTTAATACGAAGAATTATGACGATGGCGGCGAAAGAAACAGGTATATGGCCAAATCAGCTGAGTTTCTCGAGTAGTTCGATGGCAGTGGTTCAGTATTTTTCGTCAATATCAATAATGAGCCCCGGTAATATTCCTATGCATTGGGATCATTTACTTAAAACCCTGCTCTTATTCAAACTTCCGACGAGGCGGGAAGATAGAAAATATCCCCGCTGGGTGAAACCCAAACCATCTAAATACCCTCATAAAAAGAAAAATGCCAGTTAGCTTAACTGACTGGCATTAGGCTCTAAAGCCGCTTTTACCGAAGTGGATTATCATTATCCTTTAATGATTGCCGAACACTTTTATCGCCAACATTCTTCATTATTTGCCATTGTTACTGCCATGGCTGCAAACCAGTCATCTCGCCTGTTCTATAATCAAGTTAAAGGTAGAGTTGAGACAAGTTTACGCGCTATTGGTTATCAACATTTAGGCATATTTCGCCCATCCATGTTATCGGGGCAACGGCAAGAGCATCGCCTCGGTGAGCAAGTTGGTGCAATTTTAATGCATGCTTTAGCCTTTATCATTCCAAAGAAGTATCAAGTTATTCAAGCAGAAAAAGTGGCAAATGCGATGTTAGCCTATGCCAAAAATCCTCAAATGGGCGTTAGCGTTATTCAGTCAGATCAGCTGCAAAATCATTAAGCGTTTTACCTGTCATGCGATAACCAACCCACTCTTCTTGTGCAATAGCACCTAATGAGTGATAAAACTCCCGAGAAGGTGTATTCCAATCCAAACAGCTCCACTCAAAGCGTGCACAGTCTTTCTCTTGCGCAATGTTAGCCAGTGCTTTTAACAGTTTTACCCCTGCGCCCTTGCCACGATATTCTGGCATTACGTATAGGTCTTCTAAATATAGGCCTGATTTGGCTAGCCAAGTGGAATAATTAAAAAAGTAAATTGCGGAGCCAATAGCAACGCCATCAAGCTCGCATATTAACGCGAAGACATGGCTATCATCAGCAAAAATAGTATCTCTAATGGTCCGTTCCGTGGCTAAAACTTCATCTTCGGCTTTTTCATAAATAGCGAGATCTTTAATAAAGGTAAATAAAATACCGGCGTCTCCTGCGGTTGCCGCTCTCACGTGCAAGTTGCTCATGTTGTACTCCTAATTATTATCTTTCTAACGGTAAGTCGTTTTGTAAATAAGGCTTATTGATTATTCAATGCTTGTTGCGCACGATTGATTATCGCCATTGAAAGTTGTTTAAATACCCCTTTTAATAACACCCAATGATGCCAGTATAGTGTTCTAGTGATCGTATTTTCAGGCATTAAATTAATCAGCTGCCCATTATTAAGCTCTTGCTGTATTTGCAATTGAGGGATCAAGCAATACGCTAGGCCTTGTTTTGCAAAGCCAACAAAAGCTTCCGATGAACGTACCGTATGACAAGGATACGAGCCGCTTTTTAAACCAAAAGTTTTTTCAATATATTTGATGTGCATATCATCTTTTTGATCATAAGCAACGGCTGGAGCTCGGGCTAATGCTTGCTCATTAATACCATGAGGAAAGTAATGTTTAACAAAGTTAGGCGCTGCTACTAATAGATATTGCATATCGCCGAGCTTTTCAAAGGTACAACCCGGCAAAGCGCTGTCATGTGTGCTAATGGCACCAAATACTTCACCATCTTTTAAATAATTAATGCTTCTGTTTTCATCTGAAAGTCGAAAATTTACCGACACGTTATAGTGATGGCAAACGTCGCCAATAGCGCTAATTAACCAAGTTGCTAAACTATCGGCATTACTGGCAATACTGGCGGTGATAGTTTCATTTTTATTATTGCCTGAAATATCTGGCAGAATATCTTGTTCTAGCAATTTAACTTGTTGGTAATGGCCAAGTAGCTTTTTGCCAATCGCGGTAGCGACTATAGGTTGCGCTCGCACTAAGACCGGTTGCCCTATAGTTTGCTCTAAACTTTTTATACGTTGAGAAACAGCAGATTGCGTAATGGCCAATACTGATGCGGCTTTATCAAAATTTTGCTCATCGACCACTACGCTCAATGCGTGCAATAACTTGTAATCCAGCAAGGTGCGTTATTCCTATTTATCTATATTCAACCAACATCAACATTAGCAAAACTAATCAAAGATAAAAAGCATTAATTATACTTATAGTGTTTGTTTGGTTACATTAGCGACCTTATTCTGCACAAGTTTATTTAGGAGCAAAAAATGTTTTCACCCTTGCTACAAGGCCTTTTTCTAGGTGCTGGTATGATTATTCCGATCGGCGCTCAAAATGCTCATGTACTGAATCATGCTATCAAGCGACATCATCATTTTTTAGCGGCCTCAATTTGCATGTTTTGTGATGTCGTTCTTATTGCTCTAGGGGTTTTTGGTGGTGCAAAGCTAATCGCCACATCACCGACCTTAGTTACGGTTATTTCCTGGGGCGGCAT
This sequence comes from Colwellia sp. M166, assembly GCF_024585285.1. Taxonomy (NCBI): domain Bacteria; kingdom Pseudomonadati; phylum Pseudomonadota; class Gammaproteobacteria; order Alteromonadales; family Colwelliaceae; genus Colwellia; species Colwellia sp. M166. Next base: position 4,836,653 of record NZ_CP040755.1, on the reverse strand, counting down.
CACTTTTTTATTGGCTTACGCTAGCTTATCATTTCGCCAAGTGTGGCAGAACAACTATGACAGTAATCAGCAAGCAAGCTCTGCACTCGACAAAAAACCTTGGCTCGTTATTGTTTCAACATTATCGGTAACATTACTAAACCCACATGTCTATCTTGATACAGTAATGATATTAGGCAGTGTTGGTGGTCAGTTTCAAGGTAATGAACGGATAGCTTTTGCCGTAGGTACTATGTTAGCGTCGATAATTTGGTTTTATAGCTTAGCTGGTGCGGCAGCGAAAATGTCACCTTGGCTTAATCAAGCGAAAGTGAAAAGAGCTATTGATATAGTGGTGGGCTTAATCATGTGTGCAATCGCATTATCGCTATTTAGCAGCCTGTAAATAAAGCGCTGACAGTTAATAATCACTAGCAAGTAGTCCCCGTCAAGAAAGTCTTTTGTGCCAATTACCGGCATGATAAAGACGGCAGTTCTCTTCGCTATCAAGCTCAACTTGGTTGTTAATATTGTTCAGTGCAAGACCAATACTTGTCAGCTTGCTAGCAATAAGTGTCGTCAAATAATGATTAGTCTCTGATTTTTCATAATCAGTTAACGAGCTGTTGCTATCAAATACACAAACAACTTTTAAACTTTGTGGAAAGTTATCAAAATTAACCGTATGCGTTAGCCATTGAAAGCCATCAATATCTTCTAAGGCGTGATGGCAAACCTCAGTTAAGGCTTTAATAATTTGATTATCGAGTTTTTTATCTGATTTACGCATTATTTATCAACACTATTGCTTTATTACATATCAACTCGACATACTGCCTTGGTATTTAACCTCAGATCGGGTTAAGCCCTAACCATAGCATTCTTCTCTACGTCACTAATATTAAGGGTTGGCTTATTTTCTTTAAGGCAATAAGCCACTAAACCTGCCAGTAAATTCAACATAAAACTATTAGGGCTACGATGACGCGAATGCTCTATTTGAGATATATTCTTCAATTGATCATTTATCGTTTCAATAATAAACCGTCTAGATAACATTGCTCTATCCCATAACGACATAGCTTTGGCTTTCATATTACGGCGCACGGTTGTTATCAAATCAACTCCTTTTTCCTTCAAACCAACTGTTAATTTTTTGCTTATATAGCCTTTATCTGCATATAACTTCCCTTTTAAGTTTTTAGCTAAGGCTAATACGGGCTTTGTGTCGTGAACATTGCCAGTAGTTAATTTAGCCTCAACTATTTCACCTCTAAAGTTAGTGACTAAATGTAGTTTGAACCCATAAAACCAACCCATTGTTCCTTTGCCCCGTTCGGCTATACCGTCAAATGTTTTATGTCTAGGAATTCTTAAGTTATGGCATACTTTTATGCTTGTAGAGTCAATAAACTCAATACCTGTAGACTCACCTTTAAGTATTGAAAAGTAGCTAGAAAGTGGAACGACCGCTTTAGGCATCACTTCTAAAAATCGAGTGTAGCTCAATAAGCTAGGGAAATGTGAACGATAAAACTTAGCAATATAACCTTTATAATAATTTTTAAAGTCGCGATGATTTGATGTATGAAAAGCAATTAATATAGTGATTATCTCACTCATAGCCATACGGCATGGACGATTTCGCTTGATACTTCCATCAGCAATTAATTGTTTCTCCCATTGTGGGATAAATACGCGACAAAAATCATCGACATCACAGAATATTTCAACTAGTTTATTCATGCCCGTTCCTTATTATCTTTCTGTTTTTTCTTGGTCGAAAGATCGGATCGTGGAACGGGCACTTAGTTCAATTTAATTAATTCTTATCCCGAGCTGAGGTTATTTAGCGTTTAGCAAAAGTATTTAAGAAATGATTACCGGCTAAATTAGCTTTTTTTCTTCCTAAATAATTATTTTTCCCTGCTTTTTTCGTCACCAATAAATATTCATCAGCGGCATTAATTAAGCCATCAAAGTCAAAATCTTTAATTTTATCATGTAAAGCATAACCGGCAGATACTGTTACAGAGAGTGTTGCTTGCTCATATGCTATAAACATATCACTGATGCTAGCAATAATTCTCTCAGCAAGCTCACGAAGTTGTATTTGGCTAACCGACTCGCAAACTAAGACAAATTCATCTCCTCCCCAACGTAGCAATAGATCATGCTCTCTGATCTGAGATGATATTTTGTTAACAATGGCTTTTAAGGCTTTATCACCACCTGCATGGCCAAAAGTATCATTTATAAATTTAAAATCATCACAATCAATAATTAACACCCCTAAAGATAATTCAGGGTTTGGCTCTCGCTCAAATCGTGATTGTAAAGCGGGTAAGTACATTTTTAAATAGTTTCGACAAAACACCCCGGTTAATTCATCTTTCATCGATAAAACTATTTGTCTAGTTAACTTACGATGATGAAGAATAGACAGCATAATAACCACACAAAGAATGAGTACTAAGGCAATAATTATCAAAATAAGAAATTGCGGGTTACTGTTAAGCCCTTCTAGTAGCCCTTTATTAACGGGCAATGAGTCTGCTAATTCAGCATAGCTTGCTATCGAATCTTGCGCGTAGGCTTGACCCAGCGAAAGCAACTCTAAGATAAAGTAGCTGGGAATAAAGAGATTAAGAATAGGTTTTCGATTAACTATCAGCATTTTATAAATTCCATTTTATACAAGCGACCCATCATCAACCGATAAATATACGCTATAAATTGATATCATGTATATAAATAAAACACTAATTTAAAAAATTCAGTACTAAAATCTAGTTAACTTGTTAACAATTACCGCTAACGTTAATGATAACGGTCGAAATATATCAGCCAATGCGTGATATTTATTACGCATTCGTATTGCTCCAAACCTTACTATGCTTGCTCATGTTGGCATTGCCAGCAGACTTCAAATGAGGCATGATTTTTTTCACCACATTTATTGCAAATCCAATCATCCATGCTGAGCAATTTTTGTACATTAGCGATGACAACCAGGGCTTTCTCATAATCACTATTTTCAAGTACCCATATTTCTGGCCAGCAATCAAAAACTGACACTTCACCTACAGCCCCTTGGGTAAATTCATTTTTCAGGAAAGTAACAATACCCGCCGCCTCAATAATGTTTTTAATATTATTAACCAAAAATAAGCTTTCGTTGCTATAAACCATTTTCATATCGAGTACCTTACTTGGCATTTTATTAGATTAAAGTTAACGACTTTACGCTAGCTAATCTATCGAAGATAAATTTAAATAAAGATAGTTTAATCTTTCCAGCGTTCTTTGATATCAATGATCTGCTCTATTTGTTGCTCAAATATCTCGACTAATTGTGGATCAAAATGCTTATTTTTTTCACTATGAATAAATTCCATTGCTTTTGAAATTGACCATGCATCTTTATAAGGTCTAACACTGGTCAAGGCATCAAAGACATCCGCTAAGGCAACGATACGGCCTTCAATTGGAATCTCAGTGCCTTTTAATTGCTTTGGATAACCAGTGCCATCCCATTTTTCATGATGGGTCATTGACACTAGCTTTGCTAATTCAATCAAGTCTGAATCAGAATCACCTAAAATTTCTGCACCAATTTCTGGATGTTTTTTCATAATTGCAAACTCTTCTGTCGTGAGTTTACCGGGCTTAAGCATAATGCTATCCGGAATACCAATTTTACCAATATCATGCATAGGTGCAGCATTGAATAAGTTATCTGCCTCTGCTTTTGAAAAACCGTAATCTAAGGCAATAATGCGCGCATAATGACTCATACGCATAACATGCATACCAGTTTCGTTATCTTTATATTCAGATGCTCGGCCAAGACGCTGAATCACTTGTAATCGCGTTCTTCGAAGCTCCTCGGCATCGACTAAAGATAAATGAGTTTTTACTCTTGCTTTCACTACAGCGGGTGAAATAGGTTTAGAGATATAGTCAACAGCGCCAAGGTTTAAACCTTTAGCTTCATCATCAGGGTCACTCAATGCCGTAATAAATATTACGGGGATTGACTTAAATTTAGGGTTTTTCTTCAAGTGTTCACAAACTTCATAGCCGGTTAACCCTGGCATCATAACGTCTAATAATATTAAGTCAGGCGCTTCTTTCTCAACTAACGTTAATGCTTCCTGACCACTTTTAGCAAAAATAAGCTTATAGCTATCATTAAGTATTTGATTCAAAACACGCAAGTTAGTCGGTTCGTCATCAACAATTAACACACTTGCTTTATTCTTTCGCATTTACCCTCTCCTTGCCCCAACTCTACAATGTTGGTTTTATAGCAGCTATCAGTTCTTTGATTTGCTCAGATGCTTGAGAAAATTCAAAATTATTACATGAATCAATAATGGCATCGATTTCAATTGATTTTATAGCAGAAAATCCGTAAAGCTCTTCTAGCAAGGCTTCATTAAACTCATTATTATTCACATAAGGGGCAAGTTTCAGCAAAATAGCTAACACGCTATTGAGGCTAGCTTCACTATGCTCATGCTCTAACGTTGGCAGTACTTTTTGTTTAGAACTCATATTACTGACACAATTTTTAATCACATGAAATTCAGTAATAACTTTACCGATATTAGCGGTACTAGCATCAATGTCTTGGCTATGGCTTGACTGCTCTAAGGCATCAAAAATAGTCATAAAACGGTTTAACGCAAGATTGCCTGCCCCTCCTTTAAATTTATGACACTGTTGTTGCAACTGTTGAAATTCTTGCTGTTCAAGTAAGCTCTCAAGCTGAAGTATTTCTCTTTCTGTTTGCTTAATAAAGCGAGAGATTTCAGCGAAAAGACTGGTTTTTGAACCCCACAGTGCTATACCTTTTTCAACATCGATAATCAGTGTCGATTTATCAACATGCTCTGGCTCAATTATGGGCTCATTGCCTAATGCTAAAACATTAGAAATTTCATTGTTAAGCTGCTGCATGTCAATAGGTTTATTGGCAAAACCATCCATACCAGCTTGTTCCGCTGATAACCTATCTCGCGGCAAAACACTGGCGGTAAGTGCGATAATTGGCAACTTAATTAACTTATTCTCAGCTTCAAATTTCCGACGTAATTTAGCCGCTGTTAAGCCATCCATTACTGGCATCTGAATATCCATCAAAACAACATCAAGCATATTGTTTTTCATTTGCAATAATGCTTGTTCGCCATCGCGCGCTTCGATAACTTTATGACCGTGGCGTTTAAGTAATAAGGTTAATAAGTCGATATTATGATCAATATCATCCACGACCAGAATATGTAATTCAGGTAAAGTACGAGGTTTTTGCACGATATTGCTTTGTGTCGATGCTACCACAGGTTTCAAAGGTAATTTAAAGGTAAACTCAGTGCCTTCACCTTCAACACTTGTTGCTGATATACTCCCTTCCATCAACTCAACCAGTTGCTTACTGATTGTCGTTCCTAAGCCTGTACCACCAAAACGTCGACTCATTGATTCATCTGCTTGGGCGAAGGCATCAAATATTGTTTCCAATTGTGATGCGGTCATTCCAATACCACTATCTTTAATAATAAATGTCACCGACTGATTGGCAGAGTTGCTAATCTCAATGCTGACTTTTCCGTGTTCAGTAAACTTAATAGCATTGCCAATTAAGTTGGTCAGCACTTGGCGAATACGATCTGGCACGCCGTTATAATACCCTTGAACATCAGCATGAATATTTAACGCAAGTTCTAAGCCCTTATTCTGCGCTTGTAGCCATAAAGTAGAAACCACTGCATCGACTTCTTCAACCAATGAGAAGTCGCGGTATTCAAGTTGAAATTTGCCTTTATCTAATTTAGCACTGTCAAGGACATCATTAAGAATATGTAATAAGGATTTCGCCGATTGATTAATGGTATTTAGATGTTTGCGCTGGCTATCACTCAGCTCATCATCTAATAAGATATCACTAAAACCGATCACCGCGTTCATCGGCGTGCGAATTTCATGACTCATATTAGCTAAGAAAGCAGAGCGTGATTCAGCAGCATTTTCAGCAATTTCTTTTGCTGAAATAAGCTCTGACTCCATCTTTTTACGATCGCTAATATCCATGATAAAACCATCTAAATAATAGTCACTGCTACCTTCTTCTTTTATTGCTCGACCATACCCCAACATCCATTTTATCGTACCGTAGCGATCAACAAATCTAAATTCAATTTGATAGCCTTTGGAAGCACGCAAATTAGTTTCTTCAATGATATGTATATCATCAGGATGAATAAAGTCGCCCAAACTACGTTTGGGCGCCGGTAATAGAAAATCAACCGCGGGATAGCCTAATACTTTTTCAACTTCATCATTGATAAACAAATTAGGCCAACCTGGATGATCAATACAGCGATAAGCAATACCGGGAATATTGGTCAATAAGGCGCGAATTCGAGCTTCGTTCTTTCTTAGCTCTGCTTCCATTTCTCTGCGTTCACGCAAGTCTGAAATAAAGGCAACAAACATATGTTCATTATTAAACTCAACATGGCCAATACCTAGACGTACTGGGATTTCTTCGCCACACTTGGCAATAGCTTCGACTTCACGGCCAGTACCGATAATTTTCGCAATACGGGTTTTTATATAGTTTTTAAGATATTGGTCGTGATGATGCTTAAATGGTGCTGGCACAATCATACTGACATTATTACCGAGCAACTCTGTTTCTTGCCAACCTAAAATGGTTGTTACCGCCTTATTTACGCTAATGATAATACCACTTGCATTAATCGTAATAATGCCGTCAACTGCAGTATCCATGGTCGCCATAAGTCGCTTTTCATTACGAATAGCAATAGCAGACCTATCTTTATAGCCAAAGACTAAATTGGCAGCTAACACTAGGCCAATAATAAACACGGTAATTACCGTTATACCAAAAGCTAAATACCAAGATATTTGGTTGGTTTGCTGAGATATTTCAAACCCGGGAGGTAAAACAAAGCGTGCGGCAGACATACCCGTATAATGCATACCTGATATTGCTGCTCCCATGACACAACTTGAAATCAACATTTTTGCTGTTCGCCCCTGATCAGTTTTACCCAACTGGCCAAGACCAAAGCTTATCCAAAGCGACAAAATAGCCAATATCACTGCCACTAATATCGAAATACAAAACATTAATAAGTCATAGCGAAGCAATACCGCCATTTCCATAGCAGCCATGCCCACATAGTGCATAGTACCAATACCGGCACCCACTAATATTCCACCAATAATTAATTGAAGCGCTTTTAAGTTATCACGGGTGATGAGGTTTAACGCTACCCAAGAAGCAGCGATAGCAGGCAATACTGAAAGTGCAGTTAAATCAAACTTGTATGAAACATCGGTACACAGCTCAAGTGCCAACATACCAATAAAGTGCATTGACCAAACACCACCACCTAAGGCAAAACTACCAAGCAATAACGAAATATGTTTACCAACAACAGGACGGTTTGCCGCTTGAGAGGCCACTTGAAAGCCCATAAAAGATGCAAATATCGCAATTGAAATTGACAAGAGTACTAACCATGGGTCATGTTCAGCGACAGTAAGTAAACTTTCATTGGAATATTGAAAAATTTCAGAAACGTTATTTTGCATAAAACTCCATTGCCTAGGAAATATAGCTTAAATCAGGCAGGAATTTGCCAAACTTCGGGATAAAATTATATCAGTTCGCAGAGGAGTAAAGCTAAATATGGCTCAGATACCTGTAGAAAAGAAATAACCCATGTTATCTGTGAAACTGACCATTAATATCATGCTTCGATGTCATTAAAATCAACTTAATGTACCGATTGATATAGCCAAGTAATAATTTTAAATTGCAGTCGTTTAATGTCAAGTTTAAATGCTAGATATGACAAAATAAAATTAGCCTTAGAGCACATAATCAGCTCATTAGCCTTTATTATTCTTAAATACCAGCAAATTGAGAAATTTGACTATAGTTTAGCAAAAACGACTAGGAGAAAAATTTTTTCTTTGTCATACCATTTATTATTTAATTGAAATAGCGTAAGTTTATCTAAAGCATAAGCGTAAACTACCCAGCTATATTGATAATTTAAGTTTAATCCTACTACAGTGCTTATGCTTAGCAATACTATTGATAAGGAACAGGCAATATAAGTGAATAACATAAAACTCACCCAAGACGAAAATCTCTCTATAAAAGTCAGTTACCAGTTATTGCCCAGTGACCATCAAAGACTTGATCTTTATTTTTCTTTACCTAATGAAATGGGCATTAGCTCTAAAACTTTAACAGAAGAACATTATTTTCATAGTAGCATACAAAGCCACAGTGCCTATTACTCCGATCAATTGCATCTACCTTTAGTACGAAGCCGATTTATCAGTCAAAAAAAAGGTCAACAAAGTGATTATCGTTTAAACCTTAATTTGTTTTCTTATCAAATTCGTATCGCTTTAGATACCGATATAAAACAAACGATTAAATTAAGAGAAAGCGACGAATTTTACCCTCAAGCCATTGTTTTAGCAGAACAAATATCAGCATTGCTTAAAAAGCTAAGGAGGTATACCCCACCTGATCAAAAGCTTAAATCATTTTTTGAGAATGCTGATAACTACCTCAGCTGGCAAGTGGAGCAATCATTTTTAAAACTTCTATCTCGTGGCCCAAAAAATAGTGATTTCACCACGGAAAGAAACTTTTTACTTGCGCTCTGTCGTAGCGAAAATGAATATCGAGAAGAAAATCAATATAACTCGCAAGTTACTTTGGAAGACCCCAACCGTATCACCAATAAAATGCGTTTATTGCAACGATTAATTGAATACGGCGTTGTCTTTCAAAAAGAAGTTAAAAACCTTAATAGCAATTTAAAGCGCGTTGTGCGCGGTACCGTTACCGCCATCATCATGACCTTTGTGATGATGCTGGTATTAAATGCTCGAGCAAACTTTACCGAAGTCACCATCGCATTAGTTGGTATGTTAGGGGTTATTTATGGTTTAAGGGAAATATTCAAAGAAGACATTACCCGTGTTATTTGGCGCAGTATTCAAAAAGGTTTGCCTAAATGGCGAAACATTTATAGTAATAGCGTCAACAAAAGTCGAGTAGCGAGCCAAACTATCTGGCTTGAATATATTCGTAATAAAGATTTGCCTAAACTAGTAGATAAGTTATTTCAAACTCGGCGCCAACAAAATAAACAAGCGGCACAACTACTGCACTTTCGCAGCGATACTAAAGTTAATGTAAAAAGCTTTTTACCTGGCTACGATGAAATTCAACAACGTATATATTTTAATTTAACGCCCTTTATTCGATTTTTAAAAAAAGGTGAAGGCCGCTTATATTCATTAGATGGCAGTAAAATAACCAAACAAGCGGTTGAACGTCGTTATCAAATAAATGTCGTTTTAATGCAAACAGATAAGCAATACCAACAGGAGATACAGCGCTTTAAAATCACTTTAAATCGCTCCAATATTATCAATATTGAAGCCATGAAAACCGATGATGAAGTCATATAATAGAAACCGACCATTAGATGTAGCAGTCGTTACTGAGGACCAGTTAAATAAGCAATCAAATTAACGCTGTTGCTGTAACCAAGTCGCCAACTGAGGAAAGTGATCATTAACGCTCTTGGGGTGAGTTAAAATATCAATATGATCATAATCAACAAGGTTGCCTGCTTGTTTTGATAACACTGAAAATTTTGCCTTACTATTGCCGCACTCAGCAATAAATAGTTCAACATCTTGTTGGTGTCCTAGTGCATGGTCTTTAATCCCGGTAAAGTGCCAAGTGGGTGGCCAGTTGAGAGCTTGTGCAGCACTAAAATAATCAAAACTATCATACAGATCACGCCACGGCCCGGGCTTGACCCAGACAATACTCTCCTTCAATGACTGTTTCGTTTCACTATCTGAGCCAAAGCGAAATTTTTTAGCATCAAAATAACCTAAATTTTTTGCCAATAATGGTGCGACATAACGCCACATAAAACCTAACTTAAAGTAAGCTTCAAAGGTTTTTGCGGTTACTACTCGCTTAGTGCCAAAACAGGTTTTGCTACGCACCTTGTCAAGCCAGTGCGGATAACGTGATAAAAAACTCGTCAATAGTACACCACCCCATGAGTGGGCAATGAGGTGCATTTTTTGCTTATTTAATTGTTGAATTTTTTCTAAAAATAGTGGGATATCTCGGGTGATCGCTTCAAATTGTCCAAACGACGATCTATGATCAATCGTTGGCGTGCTTTGACCTCTACCGCGAAGATCTGCGACATAAACATCAAAGCCTTGCTCAGCAAGGTAACAAGCCAAGCCTTTGCCTTTCTCAGTATAAAAAATAAGTCCATTTTCAATTAAACCGTGCAACATAAAAATGGGCACGCCACCGGGCTTTGTCCAAATGTGCCTTAAATGAAGTTGATGCTCATTATCAGCAATAAAAATTGACTTTTGTTGCATTAATACTTATTCCCAAATTATTAACGAGCTTTATAAACTTAAATTTCTGCAAACAATCCTAGCAGAGGTCATACCAGAGCAGTCAGAGTACTTATTTCTATGTAAAAGAACAAGATGAAAAATTCACCCAAGCACCTTAGCTAACATAACGCCCTAAACTAATAATAAAATTAATTCATTATTTTTATATTAAAACCTATTAAATCACGGTTAATTAAAAGTGATAATTATTTTTTGAATAATAGCATTATTTGATTAAATAACCTCAGATCGGGTTAAGCCCTAACCATAGCATTCTTCTCTACGTCACTAATATTAAGGGTTGGCTTATTTTCTTTAAGGCAATAAGCCACTAAACCTGCCAGTAAATTCAACATAAAACTATTAGGGCTACGATGACGCGAATGCTCTATTTGAGATATATTCTTCAATTGATCATTTATCGTTTCAATAATAAACCGTCTAGATAACATTGCTCTATCCCATAACGACATAGCTTTGGCTTTCATATTACGGCGCACGGTTGTTATCAAATCAACTCCTTTTTCCTTCAAACCAACTGTTAATTTTTTTGCTTATATAGCCTTTATCTGCATATAACTTCCCTTTTAAGTTTTTAGCTAAGGCTAATACGGGCTTTGTGTCGTGAACATTGCCAGTAGTTAATTTAGCCTCAACTATTTCACCTCTAAAGTTAGTGACTAAATGTAGTTTGAACCCATAAAACCAACCCATTGTTCCTTTGCCCCGTTCGGCTATACCGTCAAATGTTTTATGTCTAGGAATTCTTAAGTTATGGCATACTTTTATGCTTGTAGAGTCAATAAACTCAATACCTGTAGACTCACCTTTAAGTATTGAAAAGTAGCTAGAAAGTGGAACGACCGCTTTAGGCATCACTTCTAAAAATCGAGTGTAGCTCAATAAGCTAGGGAAATGTGAACGATAAAACTTAGTAATATAACCTTTATAATAATTTTTAAAGTCGCGATGATTTGATGTATGAAAAGCAATTAATATAGTGATTATCTCACTCATAGCCATACGGCATGGACGATTTCGCTTGATACTTCCATCAGCAATTAATTGTTTCTCCCATTGTGGGATAAATACGCGACAAAAATCATCGACATCACAGAATATTTCAACTAGTTTATTCATGCCCGTTCCTTATTATCTTTCTGTTTTTTCTTGGTCGAAAGATCGGATCGTGGAACGGGCACTTAGTTCAATTTAATTAATTCTTATCCCGAGCTGAGGTTAAATAAAGTTAAGTTAAAGGGGCTTGAAGTTATTATTTAAGCTGCTATATTGGAGCTATGAAAACGCCAATGATATTACTTTATTATTTATTTTCAGGGAGCTTCGCCCTAAAATTCCCCGCTTAACTGGGCGAGCTTTCGCCCATCTGTTTACACAGATTTTCTCCTATACATTTTAGCTATAATTTTATAATTAAATCCTTTACTGGTTGATATGCTATCGCCTTGATTAAAGTGAATTTAATCATCTTGATATAATTAAAAATTGTATTTTTAAAAGCTTGTAACCTGCCAATTACCACAGGCATGGCTGTCAAATAAGCACACAACGGCTAAAAGAAAAGCCTTTGATGCTTAAATCGCTAATAAATAAATTACTAGCGTAGGTTCGTTTATCAATAAAGTGACTCTACCCACTTTAATAAACAGATAAACGTGGGAATTTAACCAAGAGAATCGTTAAGGAGGTGAATTGTTTGCTTTGTTGCTATGATTTTTAGTTTTGAAAAACGCGTTATTAATCTGTTATTTATTATTAGGTGAAAAAATGTCTAAAAATGAAAAGAAAAAACCCGTATTAACGTTAAAAGAAAAACGTAAACTGAAAAAAGAGTCTAATAAAGTAGAAATAGTAAAACCTAGAAAGAGAAAAGGCTAAGTTTTACTGGGCGCCAATCAAGTTGGCGCCTTTTTTCCATCACATATAAAGCAACGCTGAATAATGAGTCTTTATGATGAACTTTTCTGCTCAAATGGCAAAATAAACGCACTATATTACATCTAAAATCATCCCCTTTATTCTATCCTTGCAAGTGAAAAGTTATTTCACATTTGTCACCGCTGACTTTATAAATAACTTATCACGGCCATCAAGCCCAGCTTACCTGTTGAATATGCCAACAAAAATTGTTGCTTAAGCCACCAGTTCAGACTTTATCTGCTTAATTAGGCTTTATCGCTTGCGTTAGACGATTTTACACGTATCATGCCGCCCTATTTTTATATTTTTACCGTCGGAAATCCTTGTTTCATGAGAAAATTGCTTACCTCTCCTAACGCCATGTCGCTTAGTGCTACCGAACAAACTATTTATCAAAATGCTTTATCGTTTGTTGCTGACCTTAGTCTTAATTTAATGGCTGTGAAAGTTGAAAATCATCCTGATAATTTTCTTAACTGGTGCGGTGAGTTACATCGAATTTGTTTACACGACGTTAATCGCGATTTATTAGAGCCTAGCCAAGAGAAGCCGTTAAAGAAACTACAAGAAACATTATCTACTGGTGTTAGTGCTTGCCAATTAAAATTGGCTCGTGTCATTCCTTGGCCTATATTTGTTGGTTTTATCCAAGCAGCATCAAACTTACAAGCATTACCTGAAAGACTGAGATTGTTAGACTATATTGCGAATGTACGCAGCAATAACCTAGCAGACATGATTGAAGAAGACAGATTAGCTTTTGCTGGTAAACATACATCACAGCATGACATCAGTGTTTATGACTTTGATGTCGAGTGGTTTGCAGGCACACGCGGTGCGAAAACATTTCATCAATTATTAAAATCTCACCCTGAAGCTTTTGATAGCGCGCTGGCTTATATCCCGCTAACTGGCGATGTTGATTTAGCTGATTATGAAAACTTTGTACAAACTTATAAAGCTATTTTCAGCACACATACCGATGGCGAAAAAGCGCCATTAAGTGCCGCGACACGTTTATTAGCATTACGTAGACCGGATCAATTTATTGCCTTAACCAGTGGCAAAATAGATACACTTTCACAAGGCTTAGGTCTGGTAAAATTAAACAACCAAAGCTTTGATGATTATTGGCACGAGATGATAGTCACTATTAGAAGCACACAATGGTGGCGTAGTGACATGCCAAGTGATGAAAGTGAGCTACAGCTTTGGCAAAACCGTGCCATGTTGATTGATCTATTTTTGTTTGCTGACAGTAGTTTAGCAGAAAATTCAAACTATGTTCGCATGCGAGATAAGCCCAAAAAAGTAAAAATAGGTGTCGCTAAAGCAATGAAGCGTAGTCAAGAGTCAGCTGAGGCGATTGTTGATAAGGCTTTTGCTGCCGAAGACCTTCCTGAATTTATTATTAATATGCGCAGCACGATAGTAAACAGTGTCAAAGGCGGTAAAACTGTTGATCAAGCCATCACATTAATGCGCAATATTTTTGGTTAATAACAATTAAGATTGCCGGTAAATACGGTTATTAACTGCTGACGATTATCACTTGCAGACAATGAGCGTCAGTAAACAGAATTAAGCTCAACTTTTGTTGAGCTTTTTCATAATGTATGCCTACCGAGCTGGTAACTCGCTATAGCTTGGTTATATCGAAAATACTTTATTCTTTTTCCGTTTTACTCTTTTCTGTCATATTTTTTTCTATCGCATTGTTTTCTATCGCATTGTTTTCTATTTCATTGCTTTGCTTATTGGTTTGCTCTCGTTTCATTAGCAAAAACGTTAAGTACATTTTTGTTGGCAATGAAAAGATCAAGCCAAAGGCAATGCAGCTGGCAGAAATAATAATACCGGTAACGCCCATTGTGGCAGGAAGATCTGCATATGAAAGTAAATAATGGCCAAGAACAAGTAAGGATATTCCCACCACAATAAATACTTTCATTAAGCGTATTTGCATCAATTCTGACATAAAACTCTCTAAAATAGACTGCTATCAACTTAACTCATTTTTTCTCATGTTCGTAAGCTCTTATGCACAATAAATAACGAGAGCTAACTTTTGTATAGCATCATTCTAGTCTTTTAAGTGATTATTTAAGCTAAACATCGACTAAACACCTATAAGGTTTGACTATGATCAAAAAATAACTTATTCAATAGAGCATACTCATTAAAAGTTATAAAGAAACTATTACACTGATAACCATTGATATTAGTTAGCATATACTATGACACCTAAACATTAGAGAGAAATTATGCCATTGAAAAAAAAGCAAAAGTCTTCTATCGATTGGTCTCAATACCTTAAATCAGGAAATCGAATTTTTATCGGCTCCAATGCTGCAGTACCCAATGCATTAATTGATGATCTTATTGCCAATAGTGCTGGTTTACATGATATTGAAGCTGTACATATTCTTACCCTTTCAGACAACGTTTGGGCAGAGGAACAGCATAGCGATTTATTTAAAGTCAATGCCTTCTTTATTGGCGGTGAAAAAATCCGCCGAGCTATCAATGAAGGACGTGCAGATTACACACCGTCATTTTTATCTGAAATTCCTAAGTTGTTTAATGAAAATATTCTGCCTTTGGATGTTGCGCTGATCATGGTCAGTCCACCAGATGAGTATGGTTATTGCTCATTGGGGGTTAGTGTCGATATTGTTTCAGCAGCAATAAAGAAAGCAAAATACGTTATTGCACAAATTAATCCTAAAATGCCACGAACTAATGGCCATAGCTTTGTGCATTTAAATCAAATACATGCTCATATGACCGTTAAGCAATATTTACCTGAAATGCCAGAGCCTGAAGTTGATCAAGTTACTGAGCAAATTGGGCAATATGTCGCCATGTTGGTTGAAGACGGTGCGACGATTCAAATTGGCATGGGTAATATTCCATCAGCCGTGTTACGTTACTTAGCCAATCACAAAGACTTAGGCGTGCACAGTGAAATGCTCTCTGATGGTATTATCGACTTAATGCTTTCAGGTGCTATTAATAACCGTAAAAAAACCTTTCATAAAGGCAAAACCGTAGTAAGTTTTTGTGTTGGTACTCGACGTTTATACAAGTTTGTTGATGGTAATCCACATGTTGAGTTTTACCCTAGCGAACATGTTAATTCACCGGTTAACATAGCGCGCAACGAAAAAATGGTGTCGATTAACAGCGCGATTGAAGTCGACTTAACCGGTCAAGTTGTCGCAGATTCAATTGGCTATCATTTCTATAGTGGCATTGGTGGCCAAGTCGACTTCATTCGTGGTGCTTCATTGAGTAAAGGTGGCAAACCCATAATTGCACTACCGTCAACAACCAAAGATGGAAAGATTTCTCGTATCGTAGCGCACATTACTGAAGGCGGTGGCGTGGTAACATCTCGAGGTCATGTCTCTTATGTGGTCACTGAATATGGTATAGCCTCATTACAAGGCAAAAGCATACGTGAACGCACCTTAGAGTTGATCCGTATTGCTCACCCTAAATTTCGCGATCAATTACTCAAAGATGTGCGTAAACATTATTGGGTACCTGAATATCAAGAAAATACGCCAACATCGGTACCTGAGCTAGGAAAAGTTGAGATGAAGCGTTTCACTTTTGCCGATTCAGAATACTTTCTTCGCCCATTATCACCTGCTGATGAGCGCAAGCTGCAAGAATTTTTCTATTCACACAACAAAGAAACCTTAATGATGCGATACAATCATCATGCGACACAAATGACCCGTGAAAAATCCTGTAATTTAGTCAGTGTCAATCAGCATGTCGATTTGGCCTTATGCTTAACCGAACGAGATCATCTAGGTGAATCGATTCAAGCGGTCGCTCGTTATTATTACCTTGAAGCAAGTAACAGTGCTGAGGTCGCTTTTGTCATCAAAGAGAGTAAGCGTGGTAAAGGTATGGCAAAAGCCCTACTGTCTGAATTAATTGCCATTGCAAAAGTTCGCGGTTTAGAGCAGTTAGTCGCCTGTGTTCGACGAGATAATGCCCCAATGTTAAAAGTATTTGAAAATGCAGGCTTCTTAAGAAAACCTTCTGACGATTATGACGAAGTCAGTTTGGCTTATACACTCTGATTTGTCTCTATTAGCGATAAATAAATTTTAAACGCTAAGTACGCTAATGTAAGCCGATACTTAGTCTGTAATATATAAAGGAACTCATTATGACCGTTGGCGTTATCAGTCACCACCAATGCCTAACTCACGATATGGGCGAATATCATCCTGAAGCACCTGAACGTATGGCGGCTATTCAAGATCAGCTTATTCGCAGTGGCTTAGACTATGTGCTGCGACAATTTAATGCTACGCCAATAGATAAAGAGCTACTTTATTTAGCTCACGATCCTGACTACATCGAGTCAATATATAGCAATGCACCAAGCGAAGGTACTTACCGTGTTGATGATGATACCATCATGAACCCCAACACGCTTAACGCCGCTTTGCTCTCAGCCGGTGCTGCTAAAGATGCGGTCGATCTTGTCATGTCACAGCAGATTTCATCGGCATTCTGCGCGACTCGACCACCAGGGCATCACGCTGAATATGGCAAAGGCATGGGCTTTTGCTTTTTTAACAATATTGCCATTGCTGCCGCATACGCGAAAGAAAAATATAACTTAAAACGGGTCGCAATTGTCGATTTCGATGTCCATCATGGTAATGGCACTGAAGATATTATTAAAAATAAAAAAGGCTATTTATTCTGCTCTACCTATCAATATCCTTTTTTCCCTTTTGAAATAGAAGAAAGCACAAAGCCTCCGATCATTAACACGCCATTAGATGCGACAACAAAAAGTGCTGATTTTCGTCAAGCTATCCTTGATACTTGGTTGCCGGCATTAAATAAATTTAAGCCACAGATGATCTTTATTTCTGCCGGTTTCGATGCCCATGTTGAAGATGATATGTCACAAGTAAGTTTAGTCGATGAAGATTATCGTTGGGTAACCGATCAATTGAAAGATATCGCTGATAAATACGCACAAGGCCGCATTGTTTCAGTACTTGAAGGTGGTTACTCACTGAGTGCACTTGGCCGGAGTGCTGTCGCTCATATTAATGGTTTAATAGGTTACTGACAAGGATCGGTCAATAGGTCATGTTAAAGCCGTGATTTGCATGGTCATGGGGATAATACCAATGCTAATAAGTTTAGTATAAACCTAAAGTTAAAACTTTAGGTTTATCACACATTAACCTGACTATTACTTAAGTATAATTTCTCTTAGCCTATATTCGCCAGTTAAGGTCCTAACATTTGGATAAGTTTTGGTTAATTCCCGAGAAGTATCTTGATTGACCTTGCCCCAGCTTTTCATGAAAGCCTGGTATTTTTCTTGGTTCGGCTCTAAATCTGCACTACTGTTAAACACCACCATTAAAACCAGATTAAAGTGGCCACTTTGTGGCAATTCACTGCCATATATTTTCCAGTCTTTAATGTAACCTAACTTTTTCTGTAACCGCACGGCTTTAACCCAACTATCTCTAAGTCCTGCTAGATAAATATCTTCCATGTTAGGGTCAATACGCACAGTGGTCATCGAAATAATTTCACGACTCAGATCATAGTCTTTATAAATCTCAAGTTCAGCTTGAGAAGAAACGGCAAAGAGTATGCAACAAAAGCCAATAAGCTTTATGAAATGTTTCATTTACTCTCTCCTATATTTACCGAAAATTCGGTAAAGCAAGTATAGGTAGTGAGCGTTGATTTGCGAATAAAATGGAAATTAAGGAAGTATAAGTGTTAAGGAAGGTGTGGTGGTGATGGTGATGATAAAATCTCGATTAGGCATCATTACACTCATCGCCGTAAACCAATCGAATTAAGCACTTGCTACTTGCCGTTACTTGATTCCGATTGGCACAATACTTTTTACTGTCATCAGCTAAAGCTAACGACTACTTCTCTTCAAATGAACGAGTAGCCGGCTTTACCAATATTTCCAAATAAAACGAGGTTACGCCTTCAGCCACCAACGTATCTACTTGTTGGTTAATCGTCGTAACATGGATAACATCAGCCGTTGCTGCTGATTTACCAATTTTACAGTCAAAATCCCAGTAATCCGTATCTTCAGGTAACGATTTATTACGCTCACGTTTTATGTATTTTTTAACTTCGTGTTTCACTGACTCAACCATTCTAGCGACTTTAATTTTAGGGTGAGTTAACTCGAATGTTTTTTTCATGGAATTCCTTGAGGGATATAAAAGTACGCTTTATATTGTGTTTTCAACTAAAGCCAATAGCGTTATTTTACGTAAACATTACCGAAATATCCATTCTTTCAGCGGATTGTTAAGTAAATAAGCCAAGCTGACTTAAAATAGCCATTTGTTTAACTATTTCTGTCTCTTGAAAATATAAAAAAGGCCGTTAATACGGCCTTTCTTTGTAAAATATCTATAAGTTAAAATTAAACGCTTTCAAAGGCATCTGACTGCTCGACTTCATATTTCTTTTTTTGCTTAGCTGACAATACACCTTTACGATGTGCTAATGCTGCTTCAAGTTTACTGGCAGCACTCGCTATCGCTGCATATAATTCTTTATCAGCAGCATTAACTGAAACAGTTGCTCCTTCATAACTGGTAGAAACTTCTAGTTTCTGCTCATTGGGCTCTACGGTAATAATGACATCTAAAGTCATTAGGCTAGGGAAATGTTTAGCAACTTTGGCAAATTTATTTTCAACGGCTTGATTAATGCCTTCGGTGATTTCAACGTGATGTCCAGAAATGATAATTTTCATATTGCTACCTTTTTTGTTGTCTTCAACTATATACTCTGGGCAATGGCAATAAAAAACAATAGCTAAAGTGAACTAATTTGTAACTTTTACGCTAGATACATGAAAAGCTTGTTTTAAATCAATCTGAAGATGTCATTATTTACTGGTGACTTGACGATTTTTCAACCTAGATACTAAATTAACAGCCACTAATACCATAGCACCAACAATAACTCCGGTAATGCCATCAAGTAATATCGGTAACGTAATTTCTGATACTGCACCTAAGTACTGACTGACCCAATGTTCAAGATGATGAAACTGCTCACTAAGCCATGAAAAACTGTGTACTATAATGCCACCACCGACCAGAGAATACTACACTGTACATTAAATACAAAAGTGCTATGCTAATTAAATCTGGTGGTCAATAAATGTTTTCAATGAAAGTAACTAAAATACAAGTCAGTCAATTCAATCACAATGGTTATAGTTATTCTAATTTACCTATGATAGTAGATCACAATAACAACATTATCATCCTTCCATGTTTGTATTTAATGTTATTAACTAGATTTCAAGTTACTCATCACCTTGTAGAAAAAGAAAACAAAGAAGGCGAGATAGAAAGAAAAATTAAAGAAGAAGATGTTACCAGTAAGACAATTGAAATCTATAGTAATAAACTCGTTCATTTTTTAAGTTATGTAAACAGTCAAAACATCAAAAACATCTCTGTACACAACCATGAAGCATCAACGGAAAAGTTCATCAATAAATATATAAATGAAGAGCTTATCAAAACTCAGTTATTAGGAGAGTCTAGCGTTGAACAAACTGTTTCTGCACTGAATTGTTATTTCACATGGCTTTTTAAATGTAAATTTATTGATAGAAAGATTACGAGGGTTGATCCTAAAAATAAAGAGTTACTTGTAAGTAATACTAAGCGAAAAAATGCTGTGAAGTATTTATCAACTGAAGCGCGACAATTATTGCTGGAGCACTGTCCTACCATTAGAGATGAGATAATATTCCGACTAGGCTTTGATGTTGGATTACGTACAAAGGAGTTGCGTGGTCTGGTTTTAAGTGATTTTCGGTATAACAAAAACAATCACAAAGGCATCGACTCATTACTTAAAGATCTAGAGGAATTTCCAGATAAAGAAGATTTTGACTTCTTCTTAAGAGGTACTTTTACGAAGGGAATTAAGCATGGTGGTGGGGCTGGCCGTTCAAGGGTAATTAAACTTAGTAGATCTTTATTAGAACGTATTAATGAGTACATGTTGAAAGAAAGGCTTACCTTAGTTAATCCTAATATTAAGCAAAACACTTTGCTGGTAAAAAGTAATAAAGGCGCTGAAGGTGAGGCTGTCACAGAAAGTATAGGGACTGCTAGGTTCAGGATCATTAAAAACAAAATGATAGATTCTGGGTATATGTGCATTGATAAAGATAACAGCTACCATGACGGAAGACATACCTTTGCAACAGAAATTTTTGATGAAGAATGTAAATATTACAAAGTAAATCCAGCTAACATTGGTGTTAACCACCCAGCCGTTTTAGAGACTGCAAGGCGATTAGGGCACAGTACAAAAGACCCTAGAGCTGCATTAGAAACAACTCAATTATACATAAGACTTCATTCTGAAATGTGCCAAGTTGAGGGGATTTATAATGGATAATATTTCTGATGAAGACATCAAATCCGCATACGAGAAATCAACACCAATTGACAATGATGTAATTCGATTATCGGTCACACCCAATCGAATTGTGTTGATGGAATTTGCTAAACCTAGAGTTTTTGAAAATAATTTCGATGACTATTATCGAGGTGCTATTTTTAGAGCATTATCGGCTACCTATTATGAGCTAAAAACAAATACTAACAACTATCCTCAGAGTAAATTAGTAGAATTTTGTTCTTCTATAGATCCTTTTCTAAATTGGCTTAACTTAACTTGCCCAGACCAAGAGGATGTTTTTAATATCATCACAAACTTTCAGGTATACCGTCAAAATATTAATAAAGTAAAAAATGATAGAGCTAAGAATGTATTGATGTTTTTAAAAATATCTTTGGGTCTGAAAAATATGAAATGGCAAGACCTAGATTTTATTCGAGGATTAACTAAAAGCACAAAATTAGTCAATACCGTGCAAGAGCAAACTAACCTTTCTCATTACTTAGCAGAATTTACATGGATGAGACCGTTATTAGGTGATGCATTATATAACCGTATAGCCAGCCCTAAACGTTTAATGAACTCTTTTATCGTTACTATTTCTACAGCTTTAATAGAGATCCAAAAATCTATTGTAGCGCTTGAAGAGATATTCTTAAAAAATGACTATCCAGCAAGAAAGTTTTACAACGTCAGACAAGTAGGTAAACAGGATAAAATAACTGCGCAAAAAGGTATAAATATGCTCAAGGGTATTTGTAACTTTAGCGGTTCTTCATTTAACGATCTATTATCAGAAGTTTTGTTTTATGATCTTGTGAGGCCAAAACACAGATCATGCACAAAACAACTATTAATCAATAATCATACTTTGAGCCTTGTAAATAGAGATATTGATAAATCATATATTTGTCGAACTCCATATATTTTTACTGAAGAAATAGTTTCACTTGTTTCCCAAAGAGCCGAAGCTAGAAAAAGCGGTTTAGATGATAAAGTGCTAAATGCTAAGTTTCCACTACCAGTCACTAAAGTTGAAAACTATTTATTTGCTATGATATGCGGCTGGTTAACCATTCAGCAGTCAGACATAGCTAAACTTCGAGGTAATCATTTCAAAAAAATAAAAAACTCTACAGGAAAAACTAGAGCAATAATTTGCGATTATTACAAAGGCCGTTCAAAGGGGGTTCATTATACCGACCAAATATCAACATCATTTATTGAAGGGGAAGCAATACTTAGCTACTTGGACAAAAGAGAATTATCGAAAACAGAAAGCGGTCTTCTGATTGATGGCATCAATTTAACTTCATTTCGCATGAATTTTAGTGGATTAGATGTAGATTTTTGCGGACGGCTTTTTGATTTAATTAGTGCTAGTAGTGTTAACGAAAAGGTAAATTATCAACTAACCAAAAGAAAGTTTACAAGGGTTTTCCTTGAAGCAATCTCTACTCTTATTAATAAGAACGATGAAAGTTATAGCGAATGGCTATCTCGTACAAATGAGGAAAGAAAAAGAGATAATTTATCCCCTTTAAAAAATGAAAGTGAAAATAAAAAAATTAGCAACACTATTTATTCGCAATATTGGAATGAGGTAAACAAAACAACCCCCAAAATGTGGTTCACACCAAATCTCATAAAAACCACTTCGGTTCATTCTCGGACGGATAAATTTTTAGATGGGCATTTAGACACAAGAAACTCTCATACAAATGAAACAGAAAAGCTTGGTTATATGACACCTTACAATCAGGAATGGGTTAATCGGTATGGTCTTGTAACCCGTCATGTGATGAATGACATTGCAAACAATGTTTACTATCCAACAATCGAGTTATTTGAAGAAACGATGCTTTTACGCACAGTAGAACTTCAATTGAGAACAGAAGTAGTGACAGAAAGTACTGGAACGGTTAATAACCTTGGCATTATAGATGACCATAATGAGGATGATATATTGCCGGACTCGTTGATCGTTTTAGACACCCCTGAAACAGTAATGATATTTATTCATTTTTTGAAGCAAGCGGAAGAGAAATACCCTCAATTAATTAAAAGCAACTTGGAATTTGTTGAAAAGGAATTGCTACCCAGATGTAACTGGATGTCTACTTTATTATCAACAGCTCTTTCAAAAGAAAATGTAAGAATTGGGAAAGAAGAATACGAGAAATATCAATCTTTTTATCCTTCTCTATTTAATGCACAATGACCTGGTCAAGTAAATTCAGTCACCCTAGTTAAGCTACTTTTTCTAACTCATTAATTTTTAATTCAAAATCATTTGGGCTTTGATACCCTAAGTAAGAGTGTAGTCGCTTACTGTTGTACCACATGGTTATGTAATTCATTATATCTTGTTGCGCTTCATAGCGTGTTTCATAATTTCTCCAATGAACACGCTCTTGCTTTAGGCTACCAAAGAAGCTTTCAGCAACGGCATTATCCCAACAGCAGCCCTTTTTACTCATACTGCCAATAAAGCCATTGTTATTAAGTAATTTTCGGTACTGGTGGCTTGCATATTGAACACCTTGATCGGAATGAACAATAAGTCCTTTCTCTGGGCTTCTTTGCCAAACAGCCATCGTTAGTGCATCACAGACAAGTTGAGCTTTCATTCTTGACCCCATGCTCCAGCCAACAACTTTGCGAGCGTATAGGTCGATAACAACCGCTAAATAGAGCCAACCTTCCGCAGTCCAAATATAAGTGATATCACCAACAAACACTTGATTTGGCTGCTCTGTGATGAAATTTTGCTCAAGCTCATTTTTTATAAAGCGGCTTATTGTGATTGCTATTGGTTGTTGCTTTATATTTCTTTTTTGTAACGAACCCAAACATTAGCCTCTTTCATTAATTTGGCTACTGTCCATCGGCTTACACGGAAACTCAACGCATTCAGTACCGCTTTAATACGTCTTTCGCCATAGGTATTGTCACTAAATTTGGCAATATCCTTTACTAACTCAAGCATCTCTTGGTGTGTTGAATCACTTGGCTTATCTAATTTACGCTTTTGATAACTATAATAGTTATTGCTTTTTACACCCAATATTCGGCACATAAGTACCACAGGCCAGATCTTCTTATGATGGGTAATAAACGAATATTTCACTTCGTTTCTTTTGCAAAGAAGACCGTCGCTTTTTTTAATATCTCACGCTCCATCTCCAGGCGCTTTACTTGGGCTTTTAATTTACGTATTTCTTCTTGATCAGGTGTTAGCTTACCGTTACCTCGAAAAGCTTGACCATCTTCTTGTTCTGCTTCTTTGATCCAGCGGCCAAGCATTTGATTTCCAATACCTAGATTTCTGCTCGCTTCAGATACACTAATATTTTGATCTCTGACTAAAGAAATTGCATCAAGTTTAAACTCTTTGGTGTATTTTTTACGTTTTGTCATTTATGTTCTCCAGTTAAGGTTATTATGTCTTAACTGGGGTAGTCGAATCCATTAAACCACGTCACAAATCAGTGGGTAGCATGATGAGAAATAGTAACTTAAATAAAAAAAATTCAAATTTATTTGAAGAATGCCCTGAATTAAATGCTAGGTTTCAGTCATTACCCGGTATTAACTCAAAAATGTCAATACAGGATGGCCAATGGAAATTTAAGTTCAATAGTTCCAGTGGTAATAATTTTCATACTATGAATTTTAACATTTTCGATAATATTAACGCTTTCAAAAAAGTAAAAATCGTTATAAGTAAAAAGTCATATAGTGTTACTACAAAAGATTTTTTTAAAGTATTAGCCCTAGAATTATTTGAAGCTAAACAATCCTCTAAAGCATTTAAAGACATATTCAATTTTTTAGTAAAATTGAATTTTTATCTTGATTTAAATTCTGCAAACTATGTTGAAAAAGAACAATTCGAGCTTCTGTTTGCTTACGTTATGAAAACTGAAGTCGTAAATGGTTCAGTACGAGAACGCCATTCTTTGTTAGCATTTAGTTCATGGTATAGAAATATAAATTTTGAAGAAATCGCATTAGCTCTAAAGCATTTGAAACTAAAAAAAACTCTCCTAGAACCTACAACTATAAGAACTAGAAAAAAAGCTCTTTCTAGCGCTTTATTAAGCCTAGGGGACGATATAAGCCTACAGGATTATATTGATGGGAAGTCGTTTAACTTCTTAACACTAGATTATGGTCGCCATTATGTTGAACATATGTCTGACTTTTTTGAGGATTGTTATTTAATTGCTTTAGCTTGTAAAAAAACAATTAGTGAATCAGATCGAATACTTACGCTTTCAGGAAAGCAAACTAGCAGGCAAACCCAAAAAGGATTAATAAGGCAGGTGCTTTCAGGAACACCTTTAGCTACCCTAAAAGAAAATAACAGAAGATTTGCAGTAAACTTACCTGCCGTTGAGAAAATTTACTTTGAAACAAAAAGTACCTTTTGTAGGCATTATCAGAAAGAACTTACAACATTCGGGCTATTTAAATCAGATACAATCGATGCATTGTTAAAAATATTACTTCTTGAAAATAACGAACACAATCAAAGTTTACTTACATCCATGCTAATAGCTAACATAAATAAAAAAGACACAATGCTTGATAAAATTATAGAGGCTAGTGAGCTTTCTAGTAGACAGAGTGTAAATAGCTTCAAGAAAATTTGTGAAGAATATATGGCTAAAGAAATTTTTGAAGCCGCTATCCCTATTCTTTCCGAGGATTTTTATGAACGAATTGACTTATCAAGTAAAACAGATCTTTCTTCTGTTATTTACCTAATTGATTACATGGAGTGTGCAGGAGCTACACAATTTGTAGCTTTAACTGGTTGGCGAGAGTCAGAGTTTGGTTTTGGATTGTCAAATGTAAACACATCAATGAATAATGAGCCTTTAGATAATAACGGGACTCCTTTGAGGTATATAATTGATTGGGTAGTACCTAAAACACATGGAGAAATTAAACTTAATCGTGAAATAGTACAACCTGCATATTTGCTATTATTAAAAATGAATAAGTTGGTCACTGATAATGAAAGAATGCCATGTTTGTACCCCATTTCAAATAATAAAGTTAATCCTTTTTCATCTGCAAATCATATAAAAAAAGCTGCCTCACGTATTTGGCCTCACTTTGTTAAAAACTACCAATGTTTTAAAGATATCAAACGCCTTACTTCTTATAAAAATATCCAAAAGGTATTAACACCCTATGAAGCGAAAGACTTCACGACCCTAGAAGAAAAGTATAAGAATGTAAGTAATTTGAAGCATCTTACACACATCATGAACAGATTAGAATCCGAATTGCCAAGGTTAACAATTTCAAGTAAAAGTTCAGTTTTTGCAGGTTTGGAAAAACATGATGTTTTTGATTATGTACAAGGGTTATTACCTGAAAGTAAAAAGGTAATTTGGGAAAAACACCTTCCTGATGATCTTAAACTTATACTTCATACCAAGATTAATAGTAAAGAAGATATTTCTGCTGAATTGACAACTTTAATTAGTAATGCTTTAAAAGAAAACTGTATTTACCCTAGTCCACATGCATTTCGTCATATGTGGGCTGAAGCTGTTTTTAGACGGTTTTCAGGTGATATTGGCTGGTTTATTCGAAGTAATTTCAAGCATACCAGTCAGTACATGTTTCAGAAATACTTACTAAATAAAGAAAACAAGAGTGTTATTGAAAACTCGAAAAGAAAAGTTATGTCGTCATTATTAAAAAAGCATATATTGTCAATGGACGATGAAGGCAATGCATACGCAGGAAAAACAGACATATATTTAAAACGAGTATTTAAAAATACTAAAGTCGTTAATATTGACGAATTAGATTCACTTTTAGAGTCCTATGTGGCTTTAGAGATTGAGGATATAAAATCAAATTCATGGGGCTACTGTTTACTTCGTAAAAGGGGGAAGCACCTTGCCAGGTGTGCTGAAGAAGGTGTTCCCAATCGACACCTTGCATCAATAGACTTTTGTATAGGATGTACTAATAACTTAATTGAGCAAGAGCAAATACCAGGGATTATGTTTCTAATTGAAAATGATCTAAATGTATTAAAGCAGAGTAATATTCCTAATGCATTCACTCGCAAGTCTACTAAAGTTGCTAAAGATGTTTTACGTGAGCTTAAAAAATTAGATCAGGGTCAAAATTCACAAAAAATATATCCTTATATTAAGCATATAGAAGAAGCATTAAGAGAGGCAGCATAAATGAAGCTTGTTGACATAGTAAATTCAGTTGAAGAAAAAAAAGTTGAGGAAAAGATTGAAGATTGGGTTTCGAAAAATAATGCTAGCTATGAAGGTTATCAAGCAATAAAAAAACTTAAAATTGAAAAGCTCAAATATATTAGCAAACATAATACTAAAACAGCTTTTAGAGCAGAGAGATCCCATCAAATAAAGCCAATAGATGTTAAAAATTTAACAGGAATATCAACTAATAGCCTCTTTGTACAAAATAGTTATTCTGGAAAGCTTGCAGGTTTTTTGAAAGAAACAAATAAAGAATTAAAGGAAATAAAAGAAAAAAGAATTAAGAATGCATACTCAGGTGTAAAAAGTAAACCTAAGCCAGAAGTTTATAAAGAGTATAAGATTAAGAAATCCAAAGCTGAATTATTAGAAGAAAAAAATGCTAAAGATCAACTCGAACTGGTATTGAGCAGTATGCTCCTAAGCACGAAAAAAATACTAGGATTAATATAGTCTCTTTATATGGTTAGGTTAGCCTTTAAGGTAATATCGGAGGCATAGTAGAAGAATTGTAGAGAAACTATAACGCAGCTCGCTGCGGTTGGTTAATAAACATAAATTGCATACACATAACGGAGTACGCGGCTGCTATATTGATAACACTTTCATCAATAGCTTCAAACAGTGGTAATATCTGCTCAACTGGCAATGAAATCAATATTCAGTATTTTCTGGTAATACTGTCACTGGCATGCGCTTATGGTACTCTGGACACTTCTCATTAGGCGAAGTCGTCAAAGTAACTAACTTCGGTATTTCACTTGGTGTTTGATACCAAATCCCAGCCATCAAAAATGGTTCATTATTTGAGTATAAATATTGTTGTTTTTTTGTAATAGTTTCACTTTGAGTATTAATTAGTAACCCCTTTGACCGAACAGATTTTCTTCCCCATCTGGTATTAAGCTGATGAAAATTTCCATTAGGGTTAATTTTCGTTGATACTGTTTGCCTTGGACAGAGGTTTTCATTGCCCAGTGCTGAAAGATAATGCCAAAGAATTCGCATATGTTTGCGCATAAATTCGGATCTATATTCAAAGATCCACACATTTACCCGCCTATTTAGAAAGTATTAAGTATCCTTAAATTATAAGTAAATAATAATTATCTGTACTTACCATTTTGACTCAAACTCATAACATAGAAGTTTTTATTGAAGTAACATCTCTCATACACCAAAAAACCAAAAAAACACAATGAGTACCTATTATATTGATTTTTATCAATTAATTTTAATTCTTACTTATAAATAATGAAAATCTCACTATAATTATTCACGACACACCATGAAGTAAAATAAAACGAACGAACAGCGTTCGTTCATTTTAAGTGTTCGTTCTAACAATAGTACTTAGGAAAATTAAAAGATGGCAAATCTAAGCACAGAAGATAAACAGAACTTAACTAATAATGTTTGCAATGAACTTTTAAAGAAAGGAATCAAGCCAACAGTTAGCTTAGTTTTAGCTGAATTGCCTACCATAAGCAGCAGATCAACAGTTCACAAATATTTTAAAGTATGGACTGACAAACAAAATCTTATAAAAGAAGAAAATTTTAAAAAAATAGGATTTTCTTCAGAGTTTACTTCAACTGTTTTGAATGAAATCAGCCGATTTAATTGTGATGCTGAAGCAAGATATATAGAGCAAGCTCAATATGCTAATGCTCAACGAGATCAAGCAATATCCGATCTTGAAATGTCAGAAAACAAGTTTAACAAACAAGCTGAAATAGTTTATGAACAAGAAAAGCAGATCATAAACCTTCAAACTGAATTAACTACAGAACAAAAATCTAACGAATCAACCATTGTTGAAATCAGACGACAACTGACGACTTCTGTTGATGACAATAAACAGCTTAGCAAGCAAAACGAATTACTGAGTTCTGATATATCAAAAGCAGAATTAAAGCTTGAATCGAATCAACAACTTTTTGATGAAATAAAGTCACAGAACTCCCAATTAATAGTTGATAACAAGGAGCTTAATTCAAATATTGCTGAGCTTAATAGAAGTATAGCGAGTAAAGAGTCAACAATAACTGGTAATGAGAAACTCATTAAAACTCTTGAGAATGAACAAGAAAAAACAGCAAAACAACTCATTAGTTTTGATAGCAATAACGTAAAACTGCAATCCGAATTAGATTCATTAAGAAGTGAACTGGCGGATATCAATACCAAACTTTCAAATGAAAAGGATAAGCTCATCCAGCAAGTCTCAATTAATAATGAGCTTAAATCTAATTTTGAAGAGCAGACCAGATCGCATGAGAAAACCTTGCGTAGTTATGAAGCCACAATTTCGAGTAATGAGAAGTTAATTATTCAATTAGACAAAGAAAACTCAAATAAATCAACGCAATGACATTTAAACTAAAAATTAGAGGTGAACACTATGTATACAATTCAAGATATAGAAAGAATGAAATACTCAACAGAGACATCTGCTCATAATATTATTGGCGACAAAATTAAAGGTATTTTTGGAATCTATAAAATTGGTATTGAAGCGCCTGGTGAAAAAGGAGGGATTCAGATTGGGATTTCTTGTTCTAGAGAAGAATTAGGCAAGTCTTTAAGGTTTTCAACAAATGAAACTAATAATGTATTTCTGACTAAAATTCCAAATGGATTAATGATGACAGTAAATTGTATTTTATTTAATGATCATTCTAGTTATGTAAAAGCAAATTTTATAAGGCTTATTTACAATATCAACTATACCTCTTTACGCTATTTAACAGATATTAAAAATATTCAAGATGACCATTTGATCATAGATGAAATCATGAAAACAATAATCACTGGAAAGCTCTTTTTCATAAGCGGTGGCAACTTTCTCACTCATTTTACAGATTAAAAATCACAACCTAACTATTGTCGATACTAATACAAATAAACACCCGGAACGCACTATTACATAGAGAGGAAAACTAATGAAAAAGACTAAAAATTCAAAAAAAGATATAGAACTAATCAACGAAACTTATATTTCTATGCTAATGAAAACGTGCTTACGAATAAGTGAAGTTAATACCGTTAAACATATAGAAATGGCTAATATAAAACTTAGCTCAAATAGTTTTAGACATTTTCATGCGATGAATTACTTCAGACAAAACCTTGAAAGCGCTCTAGGACATACGAGCATTAAAATGACTTCTAAGTATATAAAATATAACAATGGCAACTAACTTAATAATCATTGATATAGCAGACGTTCCAAAGTTTGGCATTGAGACTAATATCAATATCAAAAATAGTATAGTACTTTCGCAGCAGGCTACGGTGATTCAATAAAAATCAAACTAAGCGGCTGCTATATCGATAATACTTTCATCAATCGCTTCAAACAGTGGAAATAACTGTTCAACTGGCGATTGAAACCAATAACCAGCATCCTGCGGCAAAATCATGACGGGCATGCGCTTATGATATTGCCCGCATTTTTCATTTGGTGTAGTTGTTAATGTTACTAATTGCGGTGTTGATGATTGATACCAAATCCCTGCCATAAGAAATGGCTCACCATTTGAGTTTGAAAACAAATACCTCTGTTTTTTGCCGTTTTCAGTACGCCATTCATACCAGCCAGAGCAAGGGATTAAACAACGATTTCCTTGAATAGCATTACTAAAAGTTGGCTTTTGAATTACTGTCTCACTTTGAGCATTAATCAATAGACGCTTTGACCAATTAGGTTTTATTCCCCACTCAACATTGAGCTGATTAAAATTTCCATTCGTGTTTATAATGGTAGAAACTGTCTGGCCTGGACTGAGGTTATCATTATTAGGTGCTGTAAAATTGATGCCAAAAAACTCACTGATAATTGGGCATAATTTAGTATCGATATTCATTCTTCCGCACATAAAATACCTCAAACTCTTGTATTACTTCGTGTAATATATCATTTATAACAAAATAACATTTCCAATTTAAGACATTACACCATGATATCCAAAAGAATACGTGAGTTATTCTCTTCACTGATGGAAGCAACTGCTAACAGTTCAGCAGTTTTTTTTGATAATGAAACCGAACAGTATACTGGCTATTTTAATGAGTCAATCGTAAATAAATTCATAAAAGAAGGTGTGTTAGAGCTAGTTAATTATAACGGTGCTGAGACTTGTTTAATTATGAACAACCGGGATGATTTTCTGAGTGGATTTGCTTCTGGCGTTAATGAAGCGCGTCTTGGGCGGGATATGCATTACGCGGATTACAATGCCAATCCTTTTGCTTTTACAATTGGCTATGAACACTTTTTACATATGAATAAAAAACCTCGTCAACTGGTTGGGTATGTTTGCCACGGATTCATTGACGATAATACTGGTGACATCCATCATCAATAGCTTGTGTTGTCGCATTAGTAAGTGTCTATCTGATTTAATACTTTTCTTTTGATACTTTAAATCCCCGCAATGATGCGAATTCCCTATATTATTTAGAGCGTCACAAATCGCAAGAGAATAATGGCAACTAACTTGATAATCATTGACATAGCAGACGTTAAAAAAATCAGTTTTGAGACTAGTTTCATTATCAAAAAAACAAAATACAGTATAGAGCGTGAGCTATAGCTATGACTGCTTATGGGCAATGATACATAGTAAAGTAAACTTATTTATTAGTTGTTAGCACTGGTACTTTATCTAGTCAGGCTAGACGGTATAGGTATTTAAAGCAACCACTTAGCTCAGAGACGCATGATAAAGCAGTTAATTTTCCTTCAATACTCTTTCTCAAATACCCAGGGATAATCACTAGCTCCATTTTTTCAATTAAAGCCTTCCTATGACTTAACGTTACTTCTTTACCCTTATAATCACAAACAACCTCATCAATTAATGCATACATTAATTTATCGGGTGAAGCCGAGCCATAACCATCCCCGCGTGCAAATAAATCAGTAAAAGCATAAGGGCCATGTTGACTTGCATTTTCTTTACCAATCATATGGATGCTTTGTGATGCTATTTGCTTATGAATTTCAGGGTATTTATACAAAGTTAGGTGGTAAATACTGTAGTGAACATGGTATTCATTTAAAAAACTTTTACTCTTGAGATCATACTTTTTAAATTCAGGGTAATCTCGATAATCATAATTTATTTTTTTCCACTCCCAGTATTTATAAATTTCTTTTAAGTAAGCTTTAAGGAAGGTAGAGTCTTTTTTCGCGAACAAAGCCCCTAGTTCAATTCCATCTATAGAGTTTCTGAAAACAGAAGTTCCATTAAACTTATTGGTGAACGTTGCATTACTATATCCTGCAAAAGTAGAAGTTTGATTATCAGTGAGTTTTTTATACAGTGAAAGCTCTTCTATGGAGCTACAAAGTAATATTGTACTCATATCAAAATACACCCCACCATATTTCAAAAGTAAATTTAACCTTATAACATCACTAATTAAAGCTTCGTTACCAGTATCTTCAATCCTTTTTTTCGGTATTGAATCTAAGCATTGGTGCAAGTCAATCCAATTACCAATAAAATTTTCTTCTGAGCTTTTTTGGGAGAGTAATATTACTTCCCAATCACTCCCATTTAATCTATTTCTTATGTTTTGTAAATTCTGTTTGAGTAACGTTGGTAGGTTATTCTCTCCTGAATGCCAATATAAAAAAACACGTTTATTGAATTGCAAACTAAAACCATCCTTTTTCCAAAACGTATCCATCCAGAATAGTCATAGCATTTCTATATTTATTCTCATTAAAATAACCATTAGACATTGCGTATACGAACAATTTTTTAACGTTATCGTCAGGTATTTTTGATAGGAACACCTTTAAATCACTTGTGTTTTCTGAGTTTAATAGAAAGCTAAAAGACTTCATCACTGGGACAAAATTAGAATGAGAAAAAGCGTAAAGTGCAGAGCTATCTAGCTTACCCGTGATCACACTGCTGTTAAGTTTACTTTCGATAGTAGGATCAGCATTAGCAACTAAAGGGTTAATAATCACAGAGTAAATAGACTGGAAGGAAATTGCCCCTTTGCTCATGCAATCAAAATACACTTTATCAGCAGTAGCACCTGTAATTAAGACATCATCGCCAAAAATTACGTTTATCTTTCTACCATTATAAAAGTTTTCACCAGGCAAAATATGATCTTGAATTTTAGAAACTTCTTCTCTTTCAGATAAGGTCAAGCTTGCGTAATTTTCACATGGTGGGTCGATTCTTGGGATTTTAACGTTTGCAATAGTTGGATATGAATTCCTGCTTAAATAAATATTGATATTTTTAATCGCAAGTTCAAATGTTAAATTCGATGTAGAATCTATATTTCTAGAGCCTGGAATAAAAAGAACAACGTGCTCATTATTTATTTTTGCCTTTAAAAATAACTTTTGCCAATAACCACCTTCTTTCATTACTTCCTGAATAAATAAATGAGACAACTGATCTGCAAAAAACTTAATTTCGTTATAACTTCCATGCTTAGCTAAACTATATTTATTAGCGATACTTTCAAGGAAATCACCTGTATACGAGACAAAATCACCATGTTCATTTTGAGTCATATCAAAGTTACAAATTACTTTAGAAAGTGATTTAAACTCTTCAACATTTAGCATTTCATTTAGTAGAAGAAACCTCTCCAGCTTTTTAAGTTGCTGGTTTAAAGTTGGAATATCAGAGCGCTGTTTAATGCTCTTATATAACTTTAGTAATTTAGTCCCTTTCTTGCACTCTTCCAGTGTTGTATTGAGGGCGTTTGAAATAGCATTTATGAAAGCCGTATTCTCTGGTTCTAATTCACTAATTGCTTCTATAAGGCGAACTTCTATAGAATTACTTTCAAATGGGTACATCATTACTGACAAAGCTCCCTTATATTTACTTTATTTTTTTCACCCTTTTCATAATAACAAAGAGAATTAACCCCTATGCCTTGAAGTTCTTTTGTCGTATCTTTTATTCCTCTTCCAACGTGCTCAGGTTTGTGAGCATCAGAACCTATCGTGAAATCTACACCTAAATCCACTAACTTTTTTATAACATTAAAATTTGGAAAAGCAGCCTTATTATTAATATGCCCCCCAGTTTTCTGACAAATCATTGATTTAAATATACCTGAGCAATTTACTTCGTAAGATAGATCTACTCCCTTAATTTTTGGAATTAAATTTTTTAAATAATTCCAAAAATATTGTTCACTGATACCACCTCTTAAAATTGAGTCTACGTGCCCTATAGAATTAAAAAGTTTTGTATCTATAAGCTCTTCAAGACTTTCAAAATAAAGCTCACAATATTCTTTAGTATTTAACTTTCCTATATCCCAATTGTTAACACGTCCATTTGCAGTTTCAATATAATGGATAGATCCAATAGCAAAATCCAAATCTAAGTTTCTTATTAACTTCTCAACATAACTTGAGTGCAATGGTGAGTAATCAAACTCCATTCCATATAAAATTTTTATCTCACCTTTATATGATTGTTGAGCCAACAGAACATCTTTTGCATATGAATCAACTTCTGATTCAAGGAGGCGATTATCTTTGTCAATTAAAAATGGGGCATGATCAGTTATAGTTAAAATTCTTATACCATTAGATATAGCAGCTTCAATCAATTCAGTAACTGAGCCTGTAGCATGTTTTGAATATTTAGTATGAGTATGTGAGTCGATCAACTTGCTACTCTCGCAATTGCTTGCCGCTCGTCATTACCTAACTCTTTTACTACCCAATAAGGATTATTTACCTTTTCAATAAGCAATTTAGTATTTCTATCTTTGCAAAGCTCATTCAAAATATTCTTGAAAGGTATCGAATATAATTTAGTGATAAGGGGGTCTGAAACCATTTTTTCTTTTAATGTGGAAATAGTCACTACTTCATTATGGATATTTGCCAACTTAAGACTTTCAATCCCATATAAGAAAACATCACCATTTGGCTTGATGGTTATATCTAACCCGTTAGAACTTGGGTGTTTATTCATGCTTCCAAGAGTAAAAGGCTTTAGATAACGCTTTTCTAATTCATCAATATATTCATAAATATCAATAAAATTATTTTCCACCAAAAAAGTTGGGTTCACTAAATTTTTATAGTCAATTTTAAACTCAAATCCTTCTACAAGGAGCGTGTCTTCTAATTTGCTAATACTCACAATCTCGCCATCAAAACCAAACTTTTTTGACTGCTCTTTTAAAAATGCTCTCGTAAACTCTTTATCGATATCAATTGATCTAAATGATAGTGACATAAATTCATTATTTAATTTTATAAATTGTTGAATACTAAAACCGTGTGGTTTATTCGGAATTTTATCTATGTGGTAGGAGTCTGAACTTAATCGGATATTACAAGAATCACCATTTGATAGAATAATTTCTGATATTTCATTGTAAATTTTTAATAGCCTTTCATGGTTAACAAAGCCACTTGTTATGAACTCAAAAGCAACACCACCACCTGAAAGCTTTAATATTTCTTTAAATACCTTCAGGTTATAAATAGGCTCACCCTCTCCACTTATAGAAACCCTTTTAACTCCTTCATCATTTATTAAATTTCTAAGGTTTTCTCTGGCAGCCTGAGTTAAAATCATATTTTCTCTGGAATGTTTATCTGTATACATACAAAATGAACATCCTATATCACACACTTGAGTAATATCGATATATAAAAGGTGATTATCCAATTTCATTTACTACTTGTTCCTTATTTTTGTTATTTAACTATTTCCGTCACTGACCCCATTCAAGTAATAGGTTGATTTTCGAATAAAATATTTCCAAAAAAATGTCATTTTTTTCAATTTTCTATTGCTGCGGTGCATTCGCATTAGTATTTCATTTATTTTATCGTTTTTACTTTTTTATTAATTTTTTGTGATGTTTTATAAAACTCTGGTTTATTTTTAAAGCTCCTTTCTCCAACAAGCCCCTCTAAAATTTCATCTAATTCAGTCACACAAACTTCACCTTCCATGCCTTTAGTTTCGGCTTTAATATTACCATCCTCATCTATTTCAACTATTACATTAAACTCTTTCATTTGTATCCTCTTTAATCTCAGCAAGTAGTTTATTGGTTGGGTAGCCTGTAACTTTTATATCCATATTTTCTTGAATCTCAATTTCAACATCACTATTGTTAAATTGCCAAATATCAACATTATCATTTAAAAGATAAACGACCTGATTGTTGTTAAACTTGCTACTGTCGAATCTTCCAGCCACCAGAATATCGGTATATTTCAATAATTCACTTCGTGACTTTCCATTCAGTTCTTCTTTTGAAAAACCACTAAATATTTGAATATCCAAATGTGTTTTTTCTTTGATAAGCCTTGCTAGTTGTGAAAGTTCATCTGCTTGTAAAAATGGCTCTCCTCCACTAAAAGTTACCCCATCGAGTTGATGCTCTAAGCTCTTAATTTGATCGAATATTTCATTAACGCTTTTTAATGTCTTAGGTTTAAAGTTCCAAGTTTGTTTATTCCAACAGCCTGTGCATTTTAGGTCACAGCCTTGAAGCCATAATACATATCTACAACCGTTACCATTCACATAATTTGAGGTTTCTATATTATAAACATTTAGCATTAATACGACCTTTGCTGGAGCACAAGCTTTATCGTATTGTCTTTCCTCAACTCTTTTTTAATTTTATAACCCTGCTTTTTGGCATTCTCAATTATCAGCATCGCTTTTTCTTCTCTGAGAACCCTTTTTTCCTCTGCTAGCCTTTCTTTTTCTAGCTTTTCTTCTTGAATTCTTTTCTCTTCAGCTATTCGCATTTTCTCTTTTTCTAACTCTATAGCTTTTCTTTCTTCTTCTATTTTCAGCCTTTCCATTTCTAGCTTTTCAATTTTTTCTTGCTCAAGCTTGGCTTTTCTTTTTTCTTGTTCTAGCTTGTCATTTTGCCTTTGTAACGCTGCTAACCTTTCTTGATTTCGATTATTTCTCTCTGTCCTTATTCTATTTTGTCCTTCTCTTTCTTGCTGAAACAAATTAAAGCGCTTTAAATACTCTTGCTCAACTTCCTCCATCTCTCTAATTTTTTGGCGTTCACTTATTTGGTCGTAGGCATCATATCTCTTAAATAAAAATTGATTATTTTCAAAATAAATACCATTCCTAGCCTCTTGAATGATATCAATCGCTATTTTTCTATTTTCAATAAAAACCTTCCCTTTCACATGAATAACTCTACTCATCGCTCTCTCCTGCAACTACTTTATAGTTCTTATTGTTATACCTTTGCTCTAACTCTTTAGCCTTGTCCAAATGATCATAATCATGGATTTCTAAATAATAGCTATCATTACTTTCATACAAAATTCCCACCTCTGGTAATGCAAAAGCCGGGATCTTAAACTCTTTATATTTAAGCGTATTTCCTTTTGATAAATGCACCATTTCATTTTTCTTTGGCTCAAATACAAACTTAGTATAATTATTACTAATATCTTGATTAAGCTTACTTAAGCTTTTTTCTAAACTTTTCAGTTTATCTTTTTGCTTAGTATTATTATCATTTTTTAAACTTTCATTTATAGTTTCAATTTCTTTTTGCTTTTTATTAAGCTCAATTATTTTATCTTTTTTTGCTTTTTCCCATCGGTGTTCTGTCTCTTGTTTTTGTTTGTTATTCTTAAAACTCTTTTCTGAGTCAATGACCCCTTTAAAAAAATCTTTAAACTCTTTTGTAAATAACTCTCTTAACTCAATAGGCTTTTCTTCTTCTAATTTTCGTACTTTGTATTCAGCTACTCTCTTTAAGTCGTTAGTAGTTTTAGTTTTTACCCCTAAAAGTGAAGATAAAATACTGCTTTCTTTATGTAAGTCATTAAGTTTATTTTCAAGTAAAGATAATTGCTGAGCAAACTCGCGAGATAAATCACTATACTCACGATATAAAGGTGACATCTTTGCGTTTGTTGCTTTAATTGGCGGTAACACGTCCCAATTAAAACATATGCTGTTAACATAGTTTTCTTCAGGAAAACTAACTGGTTTTGTTTCCTTCATTGCATCAATTGTTTCAGCCCTGATATCTTGTAATTTAACCGTTTTTGAATCTGTAACTTTAATGGTTTTAAACCAACTATCTTCTCGTGGAATAACCTCAAAATTTGTAGGGATGTCAGCTAGAATATTGCTTTTTAGCTCCCAATGATTCTTTATAGCAAAGCGCATGTTTTTAATGCATAACCTGCCTATTTGTGTAAATTCATGAGTAAGATAAATAGGCGCTTTAATATCATCGCTAAAATACTTTACTGCGAATTCATTGTTTAAGTCGTCACTAAAACGTTTATCTCTTGGAATATATATTGTTTCTATATTATTTATATTTTCATTAATTAAGTTGATAGATTGCAGTTTACGATTATCAAAGGGAGGGAAAGGTGACTCTATTGGCTGTGAAACTTTATCAACCAGTTTCTCAAGCGTTGAACAATTCCAGAATAAATAATTGAATATGAAATTCAAATCTTCCGTCTTCTTTTCATCAAATTCTAAAAACAAATTTTCTTTTTGGGACAATGGATTAATAAGCAAGTACGATATGTCATCAATAATAATAAAGTTATTATCTAACTCTTTCACTTCTCTTGCTATTATTGGTTTTTTGCTATCAAATTTTGAGAGCGAACTTGCCTCTTTATCAAAAGATTTAAAAACAACATATACGTTTAAATTACTGTTCGAGTGCAAAGCATCATAAACTTCATTAGCTATCCCATCAGTAGTAGCAATTTTTACTGATTCTTTTGCCAATCTAATTTTATTAGTTAATTGTTGGTAATCGCTCAAATTACTAGCATGATCACAACAGTTAAAATACTCCAAATTATTCTGAGAATAGTCTACTGTTTTTTCTAAATTTATTTTTTTTATTAATGACACTTAATTCACCCTTAAACGCAACAAGTTAGGATCGAGATCTTTTTTATCATATAGCTCAAATGTCGTATATTTGGTTCTGATAGAGCCATTCTCAATAGTTATAAAATCCAAGCTCTCACTTGTTTGGTAATACTCCTCATCAATTTTCCAATATCTTTGATGAACAATATCCTTTTTGTCTTTTACAAGTCTCTTAATACCGTTTCTCTGAACAATATTATGAATCTCCCTTTCATTTCTTTTTTCTTTCACTTCCTGTGTGATGATAGTTGTTTCAGGGTGGCCAAACGCTTCAATGACTTTTTCTAAAGCCTCAAATTGCTTCAAGTTTACTATCCACCTATCAACAATTATTAATTTCTGAGGTTGTTTAATATTAAATGAATTAAACAGGCTAGCTTTAAGATCAATATCATCATCACTTTGTATTACAACTCTATTTTTCGGACGCATCGAATTTGCAAAAGGGTAAAGATCAATACCAGCTCGCAATAACCAATAAAACTTAGAATCTTTACCAAACTCTTTTAAAATAAGGTCAAAATTAAAAGCTAAATCAAACTTTTGAAATTTTGGCCTATTACTTATGAGATTTGACCACAGGTGCTGTAATTCATCTTTTGATATGTAGCGATTTTTTTTCTCAATTTCACTTTTTAAAAGGTGTACAAACCATAACTTTGCATCATTAGGTGTTTTGGGTATGACAGGTATACTTTTAAAGGTTGCCGTTAATTGCCCAAATTGTTCAATATTTATGGAAGATTCATATGAATACTCCATAGCTCCTGCCGCATTTGTTTGCTTTGAAACACTTTCAAAATCGATCTTTAATGAACCACTCTCTTCATCCCAATCGTCATTAAATAAATCGCTAAAGTTAATTCCAACCATATCGAAAGATTTGTTATCGAGAACATACCGCCAACCTCCATTCTCACAAATAATTTTCAGCTCAGCTCTGCCTCGATCAGTTATATTAGCTTTATCATTTTCAATTCTATTGACTTCATATTCTTTATTATCAATATCCTTGGCCTTATTAACTAAATTCCGATCTTGTGTAAGATCATCATATTTACTCCATGGATTAGCATTTATACGCTCTATCTTTTTATTTTTAAATTTAAAAGGAAGACTGGTGTTATTTTCAAAAATCTCTAAAGCGTATTTACCATATTCTTTTTCTGGAAAACCATTATTGATATTTTCTATATATCCAGTTTTAAGCACACCTAAAGATTCTAATTTACTCACAACGTTTTTTACTGCCGCAAGAGTCAACCCTCTTTGATATAACTCATTCTCTAAGTCATGCTCTGACTTTATATTTTTGAGTAGTTCAATATAGGGGGAGTCAACTTCAAAGAAATTCACTTCTCCAATAAATTCAATCTGCTCTACCTTTACTGGCTTTATTAGCGTTATTTTCAAAGTTACTCTCCATTACCTGCTAGTTTCTTTAACTCTTCTGAGTTTTTCTGCTGTGTAAAAAAGCGTTTATCTCCAACAATTACACGTTGGTATTTCGCTCTAGTTAGGGCAACATTTAACCTATTAATGTTATCCATAAACCCAATGGTACTGCCTCGTACCATGCTCAGAAAAACAATATCAGCTTCCATGCCTTGGAACTTATCAACGGTATAAAGTAAAATGCTTGTATTTCCTTTATTAAATCGAGACATTTTATTTGGCTGGTCAAAAAGCTCTCTGAGAGACTTTCTAATAAGAGTTTCTTGAGGTTTATAAAACGTTAATATTGCTATAGTCCACGGCTCCCCCTCCAAATTTGTTGGGTTTGATTTTACAAACTTTAAAAATTCTTTGGTTTCTTTGATTATGAGATCAACTTCTTTTTGATGATACCTATCATATTTTTTATCTTGAGCACTCTTTGGCGTATCTAACCATACTGCCCTTCGGTCATATCGGTCATACTCCCACTCCCTATTGATTGTTGATGCATCTGTTAATGCCACAACACCATCAACTGTATAAAAATTTTCTCTAGAAAATGTAGAAATATCGGGAGCCATCCGATGTTGAGTTTTCAATGTTTCATGCCTTGAATACAAATCTCTTTTCTCAAAACCATCTGTTATGGTCGTAGTGTGTCTGTGCTTTTC
The DNA here is from genome assembly GCF_024585285.1 of Colwellia sp. M166. Lineage (NCBI taxonomy): Bacteria > Pseudomonadati > Pseudomonadota > Gammaproteobacteria > Alteromonadales > Colwelliaceae > Colwellia > Colwellia sp. M166. Next base: position 4,795,460 of record NZ_CP040755.1, on the reverse strand, counting down.
TCCGTTACCAACCTGGATAGACTCTAATATTGAAGGTAATGTCATATTGTAAACTCGCTCAACAGCATTATCTTCACCAATAGGTTTTAACAACTCATAAGTGTCTTCATAGTAAGATGCTGGGCTTTTTAACATCCTTCTCTCATACACCCTTATCATTCTCCATGCTATTTCTTCAGCCCAAGTTTTTTCCTTTAACATCTCTTTGAAGAATTCTTTATATTCAATTGGGCTATTGGTTTTTGAATATTTACGGTTAATTTTTTCAAAACGCTTTAGCTTTCTTTTTTTATTTAAATAATTCTGTTTAAAGTAGAAATCATCGCTATCAAGGGCATTATTTAAAATTAGAATATGTGTTTTAGGAAGAAAGTTTTTCCGTCTTTCCCATGTGCCTTCTGCAATAAGTATTAAATCACTGCCAAGCAATTTAAATAAGTCATTTTCACAGCTAAAAGAAACCACTTTGTCTTTATAAGGGTTACTCTTTTTTCCAGACCATACATCTAGATATTTCTTTATTTCCCTTTCAACACCAACGGACACCTCAATAATATAAGAGTTTTTATTGTTATAAAGAGCTTCAAAAACTAACCTAAGCGCCTTTTGTACGTCAGGTGGAACCATGACATTAAAATTATGGACGATATGGGATTGTTCAATAAAGGGGGATAGTTGCTTAATATCACCAACTAAAATCCATTTTTCAGCTAACATTGCAGGAACCAAAAATTCTTGAAATGTCGTTTTGCTCGATTCATCAATGATCATATAGTCAAACATGGTATCTAACGGAGAGTTACTATTATGACCTCGCTCTTTTATAGGGGGAAATTGATTAATCCCCATCGTTGTCCCACAAACTAAATTCGCACTATCTAGAATTAATTTCTGAGCTAATTGTTCACCAATACCGTTATCTTTATATGTTTTTAGCTTTGCATCGATTTGAAGGTGCTGTATAGCTTCTCCTACACTATCACTTCTACCAATTCTTAAAGGCTCAACTAAATTATCTTTATCAAATAAGGGAATTCGTTCCAAAACATTATCAATGGCTACGTGAGTTGAAGCTGAAAGTAATATCTTTTTACCTTTTTTTACTAGTTGTAAAATCAGCTCTAGGATTGTGGTAGTTTTTCCGCTTCCAGGAGGCCCTTCTAATAGTGCAAAGTCATCTGTAGCAATCGCCTTTTTTACAAACTCACGCTGATCCAAAGTTCCATCGTAATCTTCATTATTGAGAATATACCAGCTATCTATAGCTTCACTTTTAGATGACTTCCATAAATGTGCATTCTGCTTTTCAAATAGTTTAAGAAGTTTTTTTTGTGCTTTTACTGGGGTTTTATTTAAAAGCTGAACTGAGCTTTGCTGCTTTTTCAGGTTTGAAGTATCGACTTTTATTTTTATTCTTTCATTTTCAATTAACTCTTTAGGATTTTTCCAATCCTGTTTCAGAACTAATATTTTGTCTTCATTTTTTTTCTTTTTTATCTCAAAGCTAGTTCGGCTATCCTTTCCTTGATAAATACTTCTAACATCATCTTCAAAAAAGTAATCCGATATTGACTTCTCATCATTACTATCATCATCTATTAACTGAATGACTATATCGCTTTTACTTTTATTTTTTAGTGAACGCCACTGATATTCATCACCCTCTTCACTTTTAAGAGTTTTACTCTTAGGTAAGATCTTACATTGATACTCATTACCTAACTTTTCATACTTGAACTCATTCGAATTATCAAAAAGTTTTTCAAAGTTTGATTGGTATTTAGATAGTTGTAAATTGGTATTATTAAAACTAACTTCTTTAATATTTTTATTAGTTTTAATGTAAATATTCCAGCCACTTTCAAGTTGTTCTAACTTTTCTATTTTATAGTTTTCATTATTAGACTGAAGAATATCACCTTTATTTAAATCAACATCAAATAGCTCATACTCCACCTCTTCATTATTCAATTCCAATAATTCATTAGGCTGCGGCAATCTATCTAAAGATAAATATATAACATTATCTTTAAGGGTAATTTCATCTCTATTGAATCTGACAGTTTCATCCTGCTCATCAAAAAAAAGTTTATTTCTTTCTTTTTTTAAATCAAAGTTATTTGGTAAAAAAACTTTGAAGACTGTTTTAGGCTTTTCAACTTTAAATTTACAAAAAACAGGAGTGATTATTAATAAATAATTTGACTCAATCGCCTTCCAATTTATTTCATACGAGCCTTTTGTATTCTCAGCTTTAATAGCTTCATTTAAAAAATTATAATAAGGCTCAAGAGCTGACTTAGTTGTCATCCTTATGGCTTCAGCAACCCTTTCATCATGTAATGCGCTGTAAAATAATTTATCTCCGGCCTGTATCTTATGATTGTGATTTCTTTTTTTACTTCTGTTATGTTCAGCCATAGCACTACTATTTAATAAATGGGTTAGATTTTTCTTGCGGTAACGTTGGTATATCATCTTGAGGCTTTGGCAGTTCTTCACTAGTGCCATTTGATGCGAACCTTGCTCTTACCTTAGCCCAACTTCTTAAATCCTTTATTGTACTTTCCATAGTTCTTGATAAAGGAAAAGTTTTTTCTAACGCTTCCTGTATATCCTTATTCTCCAATTCTTTATTAGAATCATATGCAATAAAAAGAGCCTCATTAACGGCTTCTTCTATTTCAGCCCCACTAAAACCAACTGATTTATTACGTAACATTTCAAAATCAAAATTACTTATATCCCTATTCTTTTTCTCAATATGAATTTTAAATATATCCTCCCTTTCTGTTTCTGATGGCAAATCAACAAAAAAGATTTCATCAAAACGTCCCTTTCTTAATAACTCAGGAGGTAAAGCTGATATATCATTTGCTGTAGAAATCACAAACACTTCATTTTTCTTTTCTTGCATCCAGGTAAGTAAAGTTCCAAAAACTTTGGCACTAGTACCTCCATCACCACCACTAGAAATACCACTTAAGCCTTTTTCAATTTCATCTATCCATAAAATAGAGGGAGATATGGCTTCTGCTAAAGCTAAAGCTTCTCTCATTCTTGCTTCACTTTCTCCAACCAATGAACCAAACACACTACCTAAATCAAGCTTAAGAAGCGGCAATTCCCATTCATTTGCAATAGTTTTAGAAACCAAACTTTTACCACAGCCAGGTATACCAAGTAGCATTACTCCTTTTGGGGATACTAAACCAAACTCTTTAGCATCATTTGAGAAGGCTTTGCCCCTTTTACCTAACCAGTCCTTAAGATTCTCCATTCCTCCAACTTCATTAAAATCACCTTGAGGATGAAAATATTCCAATACACCACTTTTTTTGATTATTTGTTCTTTTTCTTTAATTATTAAATTTATTTCATTTTTCGTGATCTTGTGTTTTTCTGCGATTATTTTCCTATATGTCCATTCTGCTTCCATAATAGAAAGCCCTTTTGATGCAGATATAATTTCTCTTTCATCATCAAGATCCGGCTTTGAATCATAATCTAAATCTTCAGTAATAGATTTTAAAATGGCTTCGATGGTCTCTTCTTTTGGCAGTTCTAACTCTAGGATAGGAATTTCTTTTTCAAACTCTTTAATATTCATCATGAATGGTGTTTGAATGATTATAGTTTTACGGTTAGATGGCTCTGTTCTACACAGTTCTCTGATAGCCCTAATAACTTGAAATTTTTCATTTGAAATAAAAGGGTGGAAGTCTTCTAGTATCAAGATACTATTTTTAATGTCTTCACCTTTGAACCAGTCCAAAATATCTAAGGGATCATTATCATCTTTCTCTTCTACAAATGACTTAATATTTTGATCCCACTTTTTTAAACCACTAACAACACTCCAAGAAAATAAATCTAACTTATGATCAACTGAAGTCCCAACACAAAAGCCATACAAGCGTTGCCATTCATATGTCACAACTTGCATTGCAGGTGTGTGAGACTTAATTAAAATATCTAACTCTGTTGAAAAATTCATGTTGTTATATCCAATTTTAGGCGCGTTGATAGTGTCAATTAATTTAAAACCTAAAGCTTTAATCTCGACTACTCACGAGCACATAGCGTAATTTTTTGAAACATATAAAGCTGACTAAAGTGTAAAAATACAAACCATAACCAGCTTCTTTCTGATATTAGTTTTTACTTAGTCATTATTATCTGCACTTTTTACATTGGCTTTGATTAGTGACACCGCCACCTTGGGTTCTATAACCGAAAATTTTATCTAATTCCGAACCTGTTTTAGCAACAACACCACACTTGGGGCATTTATGTGGTAATGAGATTTTACCTGACATAATTTATATCCTTATTTTTGAGTTTAAAAAAATTAAGAAGCTTCAGCAAAAAACTCTATTGAAGCCAAGTTGTTTACACAGTAGGTTTTGGAAAGAGGATAGTGAGATAAGATAAACAAGCTACTCCTTGCTCGAAACCACCTAAAAACATAACTTTAGATATGAAATAATATCTCATAATTCCATAGAATTAGGAACAAGAACACACACTAAAAAGTTTTTTTTGCTGATATATATCAATAAATTAATGTAAGCAGGGAATAATTGTACGTTAAGCAAACAAATCCAGGCGAAAGAATACTTCGCCTCATGTCCATTTTTCTTTTTGGCCTGCTGCTTCGACACCTATTATTTCGTTAATTAATATGATCATAACATTGCATTAGTTCAAGGTTATTCACACTAGTATTAAACATATCTTGTTGCTGAAATTTAGAGTTTTCTAGCTCAATAGCACCAACATTACACCGAGAAAAACTTACGCCACTTAAAATTATTTCATGAGTAAATTATAATATTTTATCTACTATTTATATTCCCTAAATGACAATTCATTTTTCTCTACAAGCAGCTTTAACGTAATACTTTTGAAATTTGAATTTAAGGATTTTATGAACTCTTTATCTTTAGTAGTCAATTTACATTGATCTAAAACAATCCATAATTCACTTGCCTGATTACTAGTATCATAAAATTGATAATCTAAAACTTGACCAAGTGCAGCTCTAATAGCTCTTTTAGGTTTTTTTGAATAACTGCTAACACTCTTTAATTCAGCATAAATCAGAGACATTCCTTGTTTAATTGTCACATCTATTCGATCATGCGCACCTGTTCGCTGCTCAACTCCGTACAGCTCTATACCTTTTCGTTTATTAATCCAATTCAAAAATCGATGAGTCAATTCCTTCTCTTTTTGACTAACGGTTATTGTACTTCCTATTATTTCTCTATTATGAGAAATAATCTCACCTAAAGAAACCTCTTTTCTTTTAGTTGAAGAGTTATCAATACTGCCGCTTTCATTATTCTCTCTAGTCGCTTTAGAGTTATGAGGAGGCTTTCCATAAGTTAACTTTCTTTTATAGTAAAGGCTTGTTATTTGCCTAACAATGATGCTTTCTAATGGTTTAATACGGTTAGAATTAATATCATTAATTTGTTGCCTTAAATTAAAGCTAATTGAAAACCAATTAATATCTTTAGATACATAAGTCACTTTAGTTATATCAGTAAAAGAGTCAGAAAATAATATATTGATATCTTTTATATTATCTCTTGTTACCCAATTGATGTGTTGGTCTGGATAAAAAGTACAAAACACTCTTGCTATTGCTGCACGATAAACATACCGAGTTTTTCCTTGTGCTTTAAGCAGTTTAAAACCATCTACGATCTCATCAAATACCTTTTGGGTATTACCGCGTGCTATTTTTTTTGTGAACTTAATCAGATCCCTCTTAATCTTTTTAAATTCATCTTCTGATATATTATTGCTAGTGATATTAGCTATACCGTTACTTTTTCTTTTACGCCACAAATCCAATAAAAAATCATTATCGTACTCCCCTTTGCTTCTACAAACGATTCCTTTATCTATTATTTTTTTTCGGAGGTCCTCATAGACTTCTGAAACATTTTCAGGCTTTGATAACTCAAGCTCTGCTATATCCAATAACTTGGCAATTGAGTTTATATTACTGCTCATATATATCCTTGTAACAACTTAAAGATTCTAAATTATTCATTCCTGTTCATCCGTATAATCTAATCTTATAGAATATCAATAATTATCAATTTCAATATTTGAATAAATACTTTTAACTTCATCTAAATATGCTTGCCCAACATCACTCAAAAGTAATTCACCTGTAGGTTTAGCTAGCATAAAGTTCTTATTAACTAAATTAATTTCAATCCCTTTCGAAATGGGCGAAACACCAATCTGGGCCTTGTGAGCTAGTTCTTTAAATGATTCATCATTATCAATTTCTTCTAAATCAAATGTCGATAGCCCACCAGCTTCATGGGTTAGCTTATCCATGCTATATTTTTGGCTTACGTATCTGAAAACAATAAGTAGTAATATATAAACTTTTCGATCAAGATCACTAATATACTCAGTGCCAGCTTCTCTGATATAAAAATAAGGTAGCCCTTCTAAGCCAATAAATTCATAACCAGCCATGATGTACTGTTTTGAATAGTCATCCAGATTTTCAATGATTTCACTATAGAGAGCATTTTCAGCCCTAGTACCATCATTAACTATTTTATGTTTATTGATCACTTTTCCGTTCATTAACTGATGATAAATTTCAGTACTTTTACGTTTATCAAACATGCGATGGCTCCTCAGCAGTTAATGAAATTATCAAGTAATCCATATAGTATTTTCCTTCAATTATTTTTACTTTTTTGGGGCTTCGTTTATAAAGCTTGCGATCAACAATGGCAAAGAAAGACTCTAATCCTGCCAATAAATCAGTAAGTTGGTATTGACTAGCAAAAGCCTTTTTCAATTCAATTTGGATGTATTGATGGATGTCATCAACATTTCGTTCCCAATTGTGGGCCATGCACCACTCTATAATTTCTTTTTCTCTTTGCAGTGAAATAGAAGGAGCGTTGAATACCGAATCATGTTCAACGTCTTCAACTATTTCAGTATCCTTTAAATCTTCAAACCATTGCTTAAAATGTATTGTTGATAATGGTGCTTTCCAAGCTAGCTTCTTTGAAAATTTAGATTTATGAAAAGCTAAATTTTTAAACGTGTGGTACTGGTTTAGCACCTCTAAATCATTTGTGAGGTATTTGTTTCTTGATTTACCGTGACGTAATCGGTCAACTTCCTGACCTAGATGGTTAAACGCTTTTTCAATAGATAAATAGTTAGCTCTATCAATCTCGACAAACCTGTAATAGCGCTCTAGTTTTTCTAATACCCTTTTTATATCTTTATAAAATGATGTTACTGCCGTTTTTTTGTAGCCAATTTGGGAAGCTACTTTAGGTGCCTTTGAATGGTATTGGATAAATTCATCAATGACTTGCACAAATGTTAATTTTCCAAAGCCTGACATTTCCATTTTAGGATTAGTAAATTCTAGTGATGGGTATACATATTTTTCAAACAATGATGAAAGCTTTTGATATAAATCATTAGCATTATATGAAGTAGTATGGTCATGCCTTAAATCAAATTTAGATGCGATATCATCAGCTTGAACCGCTAGAACTTCAACATTCCGTTTAACTTTTGAAAGTGTTGTTGTTAATAGTTCATTAAAATTCGCCATCAATTCATGATAATGATCAGAGCCAATACCACTGCAACTATTAACGCTCTCCCAAATACTTTGAAATTGCTCTCGAATTTTTTCAAAATCTGTACTGGATAACTCTTTAGCTCTTTCGATATCTATAAATCGAAGAGTTTCAATTAGAAACGCTTGTAACGTAATTGTCCCTGCATTTTTATCATTGTGAACAAAGATGTCATTTTCAGTTAAACTCTCAAGGGTTAGCCATTGGGAAGCTTCAGTATCATCATTTTTAGCAATATACTTATTATATAATTGAAGATAAATTATCTCTGGCACATCATTTGAATTATCGTTGTCATTTACATAATCAAGCAAAGTAAAAAACACATCTTTATATTCCAGAATTTTTATTAACAATGAGGCTTTTTGTATTTTCATTAATTTGCCTTCAATCGTTCTATATATTCAGGTAAAACCATTAAATGACACCCTTTAACGATAGGCTTTTCAATAGTGAATTGGTCCATAGTGATATAGTTGCCACAGCCCTTAATCACAGGCGGTGAAAAGTGTGGTGTTGCACAAAATACAGTAAAACCCTTTGACGAAATTTGCTTAATGGTTGCATCAATATTGTGCATATCGAGTGTGCCAATTTCATCAACAACGATTGGGATTGTAACTTCTGCGTATGATGGGCTAATACGCTTTAAAAGCGTTGAAAGTAATAATGCGGTAATAGCACTAGTAGTTCCTCCTGATTGCCCTTTGGTTTCAAACTTCGTCTCGCCTTGAAGTCGATAACAATAATTTACCGTTGAAATAATGCTTTCTAGCTTGATGGTACGATTTTTCTTGTTAAAAAACTTTTGCGCAAAAGTCGATATTTTCAAATAGAATGTTTCGGGTAGCAACGCATGATCATCTGACTTGTCAAACTCAGACATAATATCAAGCAATTCCTCAAATAAAGGTTCTAACTTAATTTCTAATTTCAATTCATCTATATTTGAAATAGTTGTTTGATTTAAATCAGAATTTAATTCTTCAATAAATGTAGTAAGTAAGTTTTTAGCGTCTTGTAGCTCTGACATCTGACTATCAATAAACAAGTTATGACTTTGAATGTTTTTAAGCAACCATTGTTGTTTTTGAGGGTATTCAAGAAATAACAAATCAAGTTTTGAGATGACTTCTAAATAATCATTTAACGACAAATAATCACCAAATGGATCAATGCCTTCAAGTTTAATATTCACCATTAACTTACGGGCTTTAGTTTTAAATGGTTCATACTTATTTGAGTAATTAAAATAACGATCATTAATATTATTTAAACACTCTTGGCTAATATCTAAATCATCAATCGGTCCATCATAACCATCATTAATATTAAGTGTCTTAGTTAGTGATTGAATGCTTCTATTCCATTGAACGTATTTGTCTTTCTCTTCATTTAATTTAGTTAAGACACTTTCTGCATCCCCCTTTTGAGAAAAGGTTAACTTCCATTTGTCTTGAAGGTTATCGAAATATGTATTTTGGACATCTAATTCTTTTTCTCTAGCCTCAATCTCTGATTTCGTTTTTTCATAATCGATTTTAGTTTTGTTAAATGATTCAAGTAACAAAATATCTCTTTCGAAAGTAGCGATTTCAGTTTCTAACATTTTGACATTTTCTTTGAAACTCTCAGTATTTCTTAAACTAGTCTGAATTTTTGAAACTTCAGTCCGGCTATCGCTAATCAGAGGTTCCATGCGTTCTATAGCCTTTTTCAAATGCTCTAACTGAAGCTGAGATGAATAGGGTTTTACCCCATCAATATCGAATTTTGATTGACCAAATATTAGCTCCTTATTTGGTGATATCGTAAACAAGTCACCAAAGTCATTTATTGTACCTAATGCTGACTCATCATGTTCGAATGGGAACTCAGAAAACTTAGGGTTTAAGGCATTTAAGATCGATGCTGAGTGTGGTTCTAATTTATGAAGCAAGGTATGTTCGAGTGTTTTTTTATTAGTAATTAATTGTTTATGTTGGTTGATATGTTCATTTGATTTTTTAACTGCATCTTCAAGAGCTTTTTCTAAAGTCTCTCGGTTAGTATGCTTAGCTAAAAGAGCTTCTTTTTCTTCCTTTATAGTGGTGAAATCTGCTGCTATTTCTAATGCTGACTTAAGCCCTAAGTACTCATCATTAATTATCTTTAAAGCTTTTTTATGATCTTCAGCAAGTATCTTAAATTGCTTCTTTTGTTCACTAATAGCACCTTTTTCTAGCTGGTTTGCTTCTTTAACAACCTTTGCTGCTGCTTTAGCTTCTTCTTCAGCCTTTTGAGATTTTGATTGATTTTCAGATGCGATCTCAAATTTTTGTTCAAATGAATTTTGTTTTTTCTCCAAACTAGTTTTCAAAGAATAAATGGTTGTGATTATTTCGGCTTGCTCAATTTCTAATCCTTTGTAGTCTTTATCGATTTCTAACCAGAGATCCTGATGGTTAGCTACATTTTGTAAGTAATCTCGTTCTTGAGCCAGTTGATAATAGCTTTCCACTTGATCTGTTACTGTCATATCAAGAGATTCTTGCTTCCTACTACGATTCATTTCAATCAAAGTGGCAATAGCTTTAGGAATTTTATCCCCCTCAGTTTTTCCAATATCAAATGCTAATTGGTAAAGATTCTTAAAAGCGGAAATTGACTTTTTATTAGCGCCATTTTTTAAAGGTATCGCACAGAATTTATTTTGGTCAGCATGGCCTCGATGACCGCCATACAACATGTTTGCGATCTCTTCTTCATCATTAGTCTGGACAGCATTCATCTTTCTTAACTGCTCACCAATTGATTTTAAGGATAAATCCGTAAACATTGGGTTATCATAAAGATCCTTTTCCCAAAATAAATGTCTGATATTGTCATAAGATTCAGGGACAAAAAAACGGCTGTACTCCCAACTTTTACCTTTGTAGAGAACCATTGTATAAACACCTGACATATTTTGGATCTCAGCAATAATGAATGATTTAGCTGACGGAAAATAAAATGGGTATGATTCCTCTTTAGAATACGGCCCATCTTTACCAAGGAAGTGAAATTTTTCTTCACAACTATTAAAATTTGATTCAGGAAATAAAACTAATTTAATACCAGCAAGTGTGGCGGTTTTGCCAACATTATTAACACCGAACAATGCCAAACTTTCATTTACTGGTAACTCAGTGTATGCATGCTTAGCTGAGTTTATATAAACTATTTTTAAAAGTTTATATGGCATAGAGTCCAGCAATGACTCGTTTAATAAATTATCATTCATAAATAAAACTCTGTTGTTCAATGCTTTTATTAGTTTCAAGCATAACGCTGCAAATATCTGCTAAAAAAGGAGTATTATTACCAGTGGCAAAAACGTACTCTCGTTGATTTTCATTTAACCCTACTTCTACTTTTCTTAATTTGTCTTCAATATCCAAAGGGACAATAAATCTAACTGAAGATTCACAAATTGAGGCTATTGTTTTGGCTATTTTCAAACCACCTACATCAACATCAAGAAATAAGTCTACTTGGTGAAATGACTTTAAAAAGGATTTATGTAACTCATTATTTATCTGGTTACCTGCACCAAAGACAATGCAGGTATTAATATCAGGTGAATAATCACAGTTTGATTGTAAAAATTTAATCGATTTTTCAATATTCATAAAACAAGATAAGTTTTCAATAACTAACAGTCTTGAACAAATATCATTTTCAGGAGAATTATATTGTTCATCTTCGTTAAATGTTATTACGTAGGGGTAGTCATTTAGTCTACGTGCTAAGAGAAAAGAACAATCAACACTGTAAGAGTGGCTATTATTTTGTCTCGCTGCACTGATATGTGTTTCTGTTTTATTCAATGCAACTTTATGAAGTTGCTCACAAATAGCAGGATCTTTAAAAGTAACATAATAAAAATCACCTTTAGATCGCTCTAACAATAATGAATTCTTTATTTCTGTTGTATTTAAGCCAGTAGATTCAATTGTATTAAGAAAAGTTTGTAATTTAATAGCTCTCCCATTATTAATTTTATCTAGAATACTTGATAATTTTTTTGACATTACATCCCTATATTTGAATTAATATTAATCCAATAAACTAATTGTTTTATATCATATTATTTTCTTGTTTAAGTTGATATGTGACAAACATGGTTATCACTTCTTAAACGTAATCTTGGCACCATCGTATTGTCACTAAAGTCATAAATAATAACCTCTGGGTGATGGGTATCATATGCTTGCCCAATAAAAACTGATGCTGCATTTGAAGCACAAGCAAATAAATGGATTGTTTTGGCACCAAAATTGGATTGTAATTTGTGTAAAATAGCTTGAAGGTCAGCAGTTAATGCTATTCCATCATCAGGGTGTGGTATTGCTCCATTGCCCATAACTTCTTTATTTGCTCTTATTGTTATTATTTGAGCATTATTTTCAGTGCAAACAGCTTCAGATGCTTTTAATAAATTTTCAGGTTCCGCAGTAAACAGAATATTAATAACAAAATCAGAGCCTTTACCTAGGGTTTCAAGCCCTTCAACTTCATAGAACTTTCCACTAGCGGTATTATTGGGCCATGACCATTGCCCACCTTCTCTATGTCTCAGCATCGGAATTATAGAGCTTTTATTTCCCAACTTAGCACCTAAGCCAATAAGGGCTGACATTGGTCCAAACCCGAAAAGGGCTGCTTTATAACCATGATTTTTAATCTGCTGTAATATTCTATCAGCGGAACTATTAATAATGGCAGGCATCATATTCCACAAGACATCAGGAGTTGAACGTAAAAAGTCTTCATTATCACTTAATGTGTTCAACTGCTCGTGCATTCTAAATTTCATTTTAGATAAGCTATTCGCTATTTGAAGATAAGTCGGTGGAGAAACAGTTTGAGAGTTCACAGGCCAAAGCACCGCATAAACTGGAATTGGTTCATACTTCAAACCATCTAATAAGCTATTGGCAACAATACAAAACTCTTTTCTCATAGCTGATAATGTTGGCGCGGTATAATCACTAGCAGCAACTTTATCAATTAAACGGTGATGCTTATCGCATAGTAATAAGACATTTTCAGGAACATCAGATAATTTTTCAGATAGTAATGTGATACCACGAGGACCTTGTTCTGATGATGCTACGTTATGCGCTAGATATGAATAATTTCCTGTAGTACCAGTAAGATCTTCACAATCAAGATTTTCGCCACAACCAGTAAACATACATCGGCCATGACTATCTCTAAGTACAGTATTTTTTGTTGCAGTTTTAAACCCATCTCCTCGTCCAGCTTTTTTCCTATCGGATTCAAAACATTCGAATAAATTTGTCACTTCATCAAGGTTTAAATAGGCGCTTTGATCTACAACTTTTATCCAAAGACTATTTATAGAGTCAAGTGAAGATAAATCGTTTGCAGTAATTTTATATCCTTGAATATTCCGATAAATGATTATGTTAGCACTTCCCTGCAAATGGGAAATTGCTGTTGTTGCAACAGGGCTAGTTAAGCAAAATCGTAGACTTGCCACTATCAAGTCATCTTGAATGAACAAAATAACCATATTTTTATTGCCATCATCAGTAAAAACACCAACAGTGTCCCACATAACTAATTTGGAAAGATTAGCCTGAAATTCATCTACTTTATCTAATGAATCGAGTGGAAAGTTAGCTGCTTGATTACAAAATTTATCCGTTGCATTAGCCATTATTATCTCTTGATATTATTTCTAAATTATTATTTAAATTGATGTAAATATTTGTCTGCTTTTGTCCAACAATAACAAACAATAGTAATCGATGAGGGTTGCGTTCCATACAAAGAAGCCAGTCATTTATATCTATATTTGAGGGTATGGGGTGGCTTTGCGGATGAGTGTGCCACGTCCCCAAGTATCCCATTTCTCCAGATGATTTTTTAAATGCTTTATCTATTGCCCTTTGATGAAAAGGATCTTGCATCAAAAAACTAGCTCGTTTACTTTTATCTTTAGGTTTAGGAGTTGTACACAAGTCAACCCAAAATGTTTTATCATCTGGTAATCTTGAGCCAATCAACACACCAAACTGCTCTGTATCAGAATTATTAATTTGTCGGTGTTGTAACCAACATTTGTATACTTCTGGGTTAATGTTGATGGTAATTAATTCGTTTTTAAATATGACATTATCTTCAGCCACAAGCATCACAATCCTTATCATGTAGAGACTTAATCTGAAGTGACTCAGAAAATTGATAATATCGGTGAGTTAATTGAATATTATTACCTTTAGCATCATGGTCACTGCCTTTCCAGCTCACTTTTGAGGATGTGGTCAGCTTTTCTTCTAAAAACTTAATCGCTAAATCACTTGCCATTAATGCTGTCTGAGCAGAGCATATCGCTCCATATGAAATAAATTGCTCTCCACAACCAGCAAGGTTTATAGTCACATTTTGATTAGCTTCAATAAAATTAAGGTTTGAATTAAGACCTCTAGCTAAGGTTTCTTGGCAAAGATATGAGCATAACAAACAACCTTTAGCATCAGGAATATCAAGTGTTGCATGACCTCCGACACCAAAGCCTTCTAACCAGGTATTAATGACAGGTACATCAACTTCATTTTCTATTAAGTATTCTTTAAACAATCTTTCATGAGTAGGGCTACCAATAGCAATGATAATTAGATCGTAAGACAGTAACTCCTGCCTTTTACGTAAATCTAGTAGTTTTCTACGCGACCCTTTTGCTTGTGACCAAAGAAATTGACGCTGTAATTGCCAACCTAAACCATGAGCCTTAGTTAATCCTAAAAACTCTTCAGGTAAAATATGTCGGTAAAGGTTATCAATTGAATAAAAATCAGAATCAAATATATCTAAGTGTTGAATACCAGCAGATGAAAGTTTATGGGCTATTTCACCGCCAACAGAACCTGCACCTATTAACGCTACTCGTCTATATGCTAAATCAAGATTAGCACCGCCTCTAGGTAGTACATTTTCTTTATTAAATAGCCTCAGAGGTATAGCTTTAACTTTCCAGTGTTCTAATTGTTTAGCCGTCAATGGTAATTGATGCTTTTGTTTAGCTTGAAAGTGCAGACAAAACCAGGTTTTCCCTGAAGGTACTTCGACATTAAAAATAATCCAATATTCTCTGCTACTCCAGCGTCCATACTGTTCATTAAGAATCTTTTTATCATCATTTTTTACATTTAATAATGCGCTAAGATACCAACATTTAAGATCTTCTTTTTTTAAGGGTGCTGGCTCAACATCAATCAAAGGCAATATAATAGCTTTACCTGCAATTGGTCTATCTGCTTTATTAGTATTCCAATGGAGACGAGCGATGACAGATAAGTCACTATCTTTAGTTTGTGCTAAATGGTATGAGTTAACCCCATAATCACAATTCGCTAATGAACGTAAAACATCAACTTCTTCAAGTTTTCCACTCGCGCTTGTTAACAATATTTGTTTACTTTTAATATCACAAACGCCTAACCAATTTGAAGAAAACTCACGTAACAGTTCTTGGCGATTCCACTCAGGGTCAGTGATAGATTTAGTTAGGATAGCAATATGCCTATTTAACGATTCTTCAATAGCTAACAAAGGCATTGAAAAATTTACCGAAACAGAATCTCGATCATTTACGCAGATTGATCCGAACTCATACCCCATAAATTTATTAATAGATACATGCGCCAACTGACCATATTCAGTGGGCGAGGATAAACTAAAAATAGGTAAGCCAGTTATCTCATCAGTTAAAAAATGAATAAGCTCAACAGGTTTAGAGGATATTGTTAACTTAACCGATATAATTTTAAAAAGATCAATTGGTGACTTTTGACAATTAAAGCCTTTCTCAAGCAAATACTGAACAATACTATCTATATCAGCCATTAAGCCCCCTGAGATGTTCCAGCAGCTCCTGCTGTTACATAGGTTGCTTTAGCAATAGTACTTGCTTTTGATGAACTGCTTGGAATTTCAAAATCATCACCAAATATTGCATTCAAAAGCCTACACTGCTTGATTAAATCTTCTTCCTCTATAACTTTATCAAGCTTACTTTTTAAAGCAGTTAATTTTTTATAAAATTGAGTACCAGTATTAACGCTACTCCCATCAAATATGTCTCTCCAAGGGGATGTTGGAAGATTTACTAATACCTTGTATTGGTCGCTACCTTGATAACCAAAGTAGAAACCATTTAGCATTGCACCAACCGTATCCCTGAATGCTATAAGATCACTTGCTTTACCGTTTTCATCAAAATTAGGCTTGAACTGTTCTTTTGCCATCACAGTCAGAGCAATAGAAAATACCTTTTTCGCAACATCGTTGCTAAATTTTACATCTCTCCACCTTTTAAGATATCTAACTATCCTTTTATACTGTTTTAATTTATCAATAGCAGAACCGATATAATCATCTTTATTATTTATCCAGTCCCTCAGCCCCTTAGGGTCTGAGCTTGACCATATCTTATTTTCATCTTTCGAGTTCTTTTTACCAACAGCTAACTCATACTCACCATTTTGTTCACGATATAGTGGTATATCGATATGTAGACTTAGACTGGCATAATCAGCAGTAACGCAAGGTTTCTTTATCTTAGCGTTTTTAAATCCACGATCTTCTAATACTTTTATTATGATTTTTTTTACTTTAACAGGATCATCAGGTGCATCATCAAAAGCGATAACAACCGATCTATCAATATCAAAGTCATCAACCGGATGTTTAACTGCTGTGGCTGTTGATTGCGATCCTTGTAAAAAGTCTTCAATAACTGGGTAACCTTCTTCTTTTAGTGCTTTTTTAACATCCTTAAGAATACTGTCGTCTTTTTCTCTCGCGTTTTTATACTCAGTATCTTCACGGCCAAGTTTTATTTTGTCATGAAATTTTATAAATTTAGCTTGAATACTCACTGTATCCTCCTGAATTATTATTTTATTAAATATTACAACTTACCAATTAATGGTAAGCCCTTTGGTGTAGTAGAATCACAAACAAGATGGCTTAAATATGAGCAGCCTGCTATCAACATGACACTTCTCAATATTTTTTCAAATCCAGTTTCTGCTTCCCATTGATAAGCTTTGTACACACCAAAACCTATTGCAGAAAATGTCAGTGAGCTATGGAAAAACTGTCGATGGTTAGGATGATATGCAGGCTCGATAATATCAGGTAGCTTTCCAAAGAAGCCTCCTAAAGCAGTTGCAACAACTGGGTTATGTATAAGTTTATGCTTCTTATTATCTACCATTGCAATTGCTAGTCCCGTTGTAGCTCCAACAGCTAAATGTGTTTTTCCACTCGACAAACTTGTTTCTCCTCAAAGATGTTTATGATTTAATATTGTAATGTTAACCAAAGTGATTTGGTCTCTAATATATAAAGGCAGGGAAATTTAATTTTCTGGACATGTCCAGAAAATTAAATATTTGGAGCCTTAAAAGGATAGAAGTATGAAAAAGGAATATTCTTATTATACGGTTGATGAATTTATCATCGCTTTATCAACTTTAAATAAAACTGATAAAAAGAAACTACTATTGTTTGGCATAAAGTATTGTCGTGATTACTCACTTGAATGTGAAGGTATTGATTTATATCAAGAAGCGATAACTAGACTATTATCTGGCTCGCGAAGAGCAGCTAAAGGAGTAGACATAGTGACTTCACTTTTCACTGCAATGAAAAGCGTAGGAAATTCAGTACTTAAGTCCAAAAGTCAACGGTTAAGAGATCTATCTACGAGTATTGAGGATAATGAACACGTTGTTAATAACCAGGTAAACAACGTAGAAATTGACGATGAGGATGATTACTTAATTAAACTTAAGTACCAATTAATTTCTGAACATTTTGGTGATGATAAAGAAATTATTTCTATGATTGAACTTATTGGTGATGGTTTAAAAGCAAAAGAAATTACCAATATAATGTTCAATGGAGATAGAAAAAAATATGACACGACATACAAACGTTTTATGAGAAAGCGAAAGTTAATTCACAAGGAGGCTGAAGGCGTATGAACTATAAAAACGCAATAATCAACATTGAAAAATCTTCATATGATTCCATTTTTTCAATGGAAGAAAGCGAATTAGATAGTGAACTTTCATCATTGAATATCGATGTAAATAAACAATTAAAAGCATTAGATGCTATCACCACCGATGCTGTTCTATTATCAAAGAAGAACAAACTGAAAAATGCTCGCCTTCAACTTGATAAGCAAAATGAGCACCAATCAAAAAAATCACACATTGTAGACTTTCTATCTAAAAAACAACTTGATGCAAAAGACTTCCTTATTAGTCTACTTATACAGGGAAAAACAACGTTGGCATTTAGAGATGGGCAAGAACTGTCTAATGATGAAGCTATTGGCATTATTGATAACTTAATTGAATTAGGTGAAATAAATATCGATGAGTAAAGCCGTTTTGAAAGAAGTTAGCAGCTTATATATCGATGAACTTGGTATTACTTCCCCTTCTGAGATTGATATTGAAGCAATAGCATTTTATAAAGATGCTATTGTAAAAAGTGAACCTTTAACTGGGTGCGAAGCCAGAATTATTGGCGCTGGTGATAGAGCTATCATTACTGTTAATAGTCAATCAGATATGGAAAGACGTAGGTTTTCTATCGGTCATGAACTTGGTCACTGGTTCAAAGACAAAGGGAAAATTGGCAACTTATGCTCACATGATGATATGAACTCAAGATGCAAAGGTTTAGCCCCTAAAGAAAAAATTGCAAATAGTTTTGCATCAGAGCTTTTGATGCCAAATTACCTAGTTAAAGACATCATAAAAGACAGCCCTTTAACTCTTGATACTATCGGCCTAATAAAAGATTCTTTTAAAACAAGTTTCATGGCCTCGCTGAGAAAGACAATTTCTACCAATTATCATATGGGATTTTTTGCTTGTTATGACTCAGAAGGTAAACGTAAGTATTTTTCAAAAAATTCAGACTTACATTACTACTTTTCACCACCACAAACGGCACCTATTGACTCATGTGTTTTCGATTTAATTTTTAATAACACAAAAGAGCAATCTGCAAAGATTTTAGATGGTAGTGTTTGGTGTAGAAATGATAGTGCTTCTCACGTTGTTGTTCATGAACACGCTTTTCATTATCATAATGGCGACTTTATCACGATAGTTTGGTGGGAAGATGAAGAACCTATTTGGAAAGCTATTGAAGCAGAAAATTAGGATCTTTCAAGTACAAAACTTCCTATTAATTAAACAAAAAGTATTACTTACATTCATTGATTAAATTATTACCTGAACCTTGTGCTTTGCATATTCGCTTGTTGCGCTCTACCTCCCAATCGCTGATGGGGTCTTGATCATTCCACTGCTCAAGCATTAGTTTCTTATCGTCACTGAACTTAAAACCAAGTACTTCACCATATTTATCTTCTAAATAAAGCTGAATACGAGCGATATCACCTCTAACTTCTTCTGAAGGCTCAACCACCTTATTTACGGAGTCATATTCAAAATCACATTTCCCATAAGAACGCTTTTCACCAATAATTTCGGTATAAGGTAAATTGCTTCTATCTGCATTAACCTCACCGATAGCTGGTGTTAAATTCACCAAGTCATTATGAGCATTACGAAAATCACTATTAACTTTTTGACAACAATCTCTACCTGATTTGAGTTTTCCATTGGATTTAACGCATTTTGGAAATTGACTTCTTTCACTCCCCCAGCAAGCTAAATGACTTCCCATTTTACTTGCAGGTAATACATGCTCCCACTCAATCCTATTATCACGAATATTCTCTTTGCCTGAGCTAGTTATTGGTGTTTTAGGCTCATAACCACAGCTAGCCTGATCAACTTGTTTCTTATTGTTAAATGCACAACCACAATAGAATGACTTATGGTTATCTCTATAAACTTTAGTTAATGCTAGCTTCTTTGCTTTACTGAATGAGCTTGGTATATCTGCTGAATTACTAACAATAGTTATAAGCAATAAAAGGAATAGGAAAAATTTCATATGGTATTAGCTTGTTAATTAATCTTCGTCTAATGTTATAGAGGAATTTAATGAATTCAAGGATGACATAATGAATCAGCAACTACCACCATGGACCTTAGTAAAAACTTGGCTAGAGATTATTCAACAAGAAGATATTACAGAGCATGTAAAAGGTAAGCGTCATAAGATGTTAACCTATTATTTTGGTTCAATTGAACTTGCAGGTATGTATGTTGAACAGAACCAGCATCATTTTAAAAAAGCATCATAGATAGTTGCTTAGGATAATCAATTCAATATCAACAAATAATTTTAGGGATATCTATCCAGCTATTTATATATCCAGGCGAAAGAAAATTTCGCCTCATTTCCCATCTTTGTGTTCTCCCAACTTATTCTATTTCGATTACTCCATTGCCATATCGGTTATTTATGTGAACATAACACTGCATTAAAGAAAACAGCACTAACTGATTAGTGCTGAATTCAAATTCGCTTTTGTATCAGTACATTTGGCAAGTAGAAAATAACAGTTGGATAGCCAACTGTTATTTTTCCATTCAAACAACTTGTAGACTTTATTTTAATTACTAGTAAATGTATAACTAGAAGAAAATGTATCACCTGTTTCTTGAATTTCAAAACTAAAATTAAGCGTTACTGTCGCCCCTCTAGTTAAAGGTGAAATTAATTCAAATTCAACTTCCGTACCATCAACTAACTCATAATCATCAGATATAACTGTAAAATATGGAGTAACTTGTGTCGTATAATCTGTCACAGCAACATTAATAACCGTAAAGTTTTGCCCTTCAGCTAGCAATTTAAAAGTGCCCAATGAGTACGTTGTCGGGGTTGGAAAGCCTGATACACTGGCAGTTACCGTGCCATTTGATGAATATGGTAATGAAACTTCATTAAAGGTTCCTCCAAAAAAGCTTCCACTATCTTTATATAATCTAACTTTAGGTTGTATTGCTTCAATTGTAACATTATCAGATAAACTATCTTCCAAACCATCATTAACAGTTAAACTAAAAACATAACTTCCATCCAAATCAGGTGTGAAACTTGGAAGTTCGACTTGTTCATTATCAAGTACAGAACTACTTCCTGTTGGTTTTGATACAAAAGACCAAGTATATGATAAAAGATCGCCATCAGCATCTGAACTTCCAGTTGCATCAAGTGACACTATATTCCCAGCGAGTACGTTCTGATCTATGCCTGCATTAGCTACAGGAACAGAATTTTCTGTTGCTGCAATAATAGTTACTGTGTCAGCTACACTATCTTCGGTGCCGTCATTAACAATTAGTTGCGCAACATATGTGCCATCAAGATCAACCGTAAATGTTGCTATAGCACTAGATGAATCACTTAATGATGCACTGCTATTTTCAGGTAAAGTTGTTAATGACCATGTATACATTAATGTATCACCATCAGAATCTGAACTTGCACTAGCATCAAGTGTAACCACTGATGTTGTAACAACATTCTGATCTATGCCTGCATTAGCTACGGGAACAGAGTTTGCTGTTTCTGCGATAATTATTACAGTATCAGCGACACTATCTTCAGTGCCATCATTAACGATAAGTTGCGCGACATATGTACCATCAAGATCAACCGTAAATGTTGGTACAGCACTAAATGAATCACTTAATGATGCACTGCTATTTTCAGGTAATGATGTTAATGACCATGAGTAAGACAGTGTGTCTCCATCAGAGTCAGAACTTGCACTAGCATCTAGTGTCACTATAGTAGTGGTTACAACATTTTGATCTGTACCTGCCTCTGCAACAGGAACAGAGTTTGGGGTTGTTGCAACAATAGTCACAGTGTCAGCAACACTATTTTCTGTACCATCATTAACAATAAGTTGAGCAACATATGCCCCCTCAATATCAATCGTAAAAGTAGGTGAAGCTCCCGTTGAATTAGTTAATGATGCACCACTATTTTCAGGTAATGATGTTAATGACCATGAATAAGATAGGGTGTCTCCATCAAAGTCAGAACTCGCACTAGCATCAAGTGTAACTAATGATGTTGTGACAACATTCTGATCTATGCCTGCATTAGCTACAGGGGCTTGATTTTGTGATGAGTCAGAAACTGAATCAGTCCCTGAACCACCGCAAGCAGTAAGAGTTGACAGTAGCAAAACAGTTACAAATATATTTTTCATTTTTAATACTCTACGTCCTGTGATTATTAAGAGCTAGGCTGGACGATAAAAAGCCTAGATCTATTAAGAAGCTAAAATGTTTAATAAACAAAAAAGCAAACTGGTTTAAATTGTCCAAATTTAGAAAGGTGGTTCATCCCAATCAACATCATCTATCTGAGGAATGCTCTGTGGCTGAACATTTTTTTGCCTCGACATCCCTGAACTATGTGTTGGCAAATGTGAAGGTATGTTCGTTGGATTATTAACAGGTGTTGCATAATTATTGTTGTTATTTTGACTAACATTTGGGTTATTAGCAGCGCCTCTATTTTCAATATTCTTTAAACTCTCAAGCATTTGCATCGTACTTGCATGCACTTCAGTTACATAACGTTCATTACCTGTTTGGTCTTGCCATTTACGCGTTTTTAAGCTGCCTTCAATGTACACTTTGCTACCTTTTTTAAGATACTGCCCTGCTATTTCTGCCAATTTTTTAAACATAGAAACTCTATGCCACTCAGTTTTCTCACGTTGCTCTCCGGTATTTTTATCTTTCTAGGTCTCAGATGTTGCTACGGTGATATTGGCAACCGAATCGCCATTTTGAAATACTCATATTTCAGTTTCTTGACCTAAGTTCCCGACTAAAATCACTTTGTTAATGCCTTTACTAGCCATGATTTTTCCTAATTTATTAATGAAGTGTTTCAAGTGAATTGTTATTAGCACTGTTATCAAATAATGATGCTAAGTTTTGAAAAGGGTTATTGCTTATATGGTCTGTTTCGTCATTCAAAACAGATAGAGGATTTTTATATTCTTCATGAAGTTTTTTCATTTCGGCAACATCAGACTGTGTTAACAATCCCATTTCTATTGCCAGGCTTGATATTTCAATTGAGCTTAACCACAAAGTCCGTTTCTCTAATAGTGGAGATGTTAATGATTTTTCAAGGTCAGCTATTTGACAATAATCATCTTCATTCGCTTCAGTATCTAATCCATACATATGTGACATATCCACGCAAATTGAAAGACCACTAAGCGTGTTAAAATTCTCTTCGGCTATAGATATTGATTTATTAAGTTGTGCCCAACCTGATGCTTTTTTTCCTATTTCAGCATTAAATTTTTCTTTTAATTTTAATTCACAAAATATAAGTTCATTAGCTGTAGGCTCAGCTATAAAATCAATTTCTCTAAACCTTACATTTGATTTTTTATCGGTAAATTTGAGGATTCTATTTTTATTTTCATTTGATATTGAAGAGAGGATACTTTGAACAACGAACTCCCATTTCAATAGGGCTTTGTTATAGCTAGCTGCATAGTGATCAACAGACTTATATTGACGAACCTTGTCAGTTATTCTTTTATATTTTCTGTTATTTCTTTTGTAAGCTGGTGAGGTAGTGCTAATTAATTCAACATTAAAATATTCAGAGTTCGTCATAATTGTTCCGCTTTTATTGGGTTCAATTATATAAACGTACTGAAATAGTAAGAATTAACAAAAGTTTGAAATTAAATATTTAAATGACTCAAAAAGTCAGGGGATTCTAAATTAACTAAAATGAACACCCCTCCGAAATCAGCGATGTGTCCGGGTATTCATAAAATATTGCTAGTTGTGACAATATCAATTCTGATATTTTAGTGGGTAAATAGAAATCAAAGTAAAAATTTGATGTTCAATAGCTTTTCTATGAGTAAGAGAAAACTTTTAAGAGAGGGGAACTCAGGGTTAAGCCTTCCCCTGTGTTCTGATTCAAAGTGTAAATGCTAGCCGAGCTGAGATTATAGTTCAGCGTGTCGAGTCAACCACTCAGTAGCGCGGTTCATTCCCTTGTTATGGGCAATTTTAAATAATTCAACGGCTTTTATGTAATTGACTTCTACACCGTGTCCTTTGAGGTACATATCAGCTAATTCATAACAAGCTCCCTCATTACCTTCTTCAATAGCTATATTAAAAAATGAAACCGCTTTATCAAAGCTATTAGAAGCTTCAGGGCTGTCATACTTATAAATAGTACCTAACGAATATGCTGCACCTGACATTTCATCCTTATCTTCAGATTGTAAGGCTTTCATGTACCAAAAAATGCTTTTTTTGATATCCAGATTAACACCTTCTCCTCTTTCGTAGGCAAGAGCTAGAGGCCTATATGAATTAGTATCCCCCAACTCTGCTCCTAACATATAAAAAGAAAAGGCTTTATCTGGATTAAATACGCCATACTGTTTATCACTATAAATATAACCTAAAAACCAGAAAGCCTTTGCATAACCTCCATTCCCAGCCATTAAGAAGTATTTAATTGCCTTTTTAAGGTCTTTCTCTTGTCCCACGCCATAATGGTATATTTGCCCCAATTTAAAGGAAGCCTTTGCATAACCTCCATTAGCCGCCATTAAGTAATATTTAATAGCCTTTTTGAGGTCTTTCTCTTGTCCCAAGCCATAATGGTATATTTGCCCCAATGCATATTGTGAATATAAATGATTTTGTTTTGCTGCCATTAAGTGATATTTCAAAGCTTGGTCATTGTCGCGTTCAATGTACCATCCAATTGAATACATATTCCCTAAATGTTCTTGAGCAGCGATAAAGCCTAGATTTGCTGACTGTTTTAACCAATAGATACCATCCTGTATTTTTGATTTATCCTTTAAATACAAACGTCCTAACGCAAACATCGCTCCAGCATGCTTATTAGCAGCAGCTTTTCTCAACCAATCAACTTCAACAGAAAGATCAGCCGTCTTTTTATTTAAAGATGAATGATGCCAAGCTAGTTGAAATTGAGATTCTGCATCTCCTGCGGTGGCTTTCTCTTTTAAAGCTTTAACATCAATGACTTCAGGTTTGGCAATAATAGATAAGCTGATGTTTGATGAATGAACTTCACCTTGAGTGATATTGATTGTACTCGTTAATGCTTGATAGCCAGCTTTAACAATTTTTAGCTTATGCTTACCTAAAGGCACATATTTATGAAAAGGTGTGATTCCAGCAAAATTATTATCAATAAAAACTTTAGCGCCTTCAGGTGTTGAGAAAATTTTTGTATTTTTTATTGGAATAACATTCTGCGCCGTTGTTATACTTAAAGGGTTATTATTAAGCTTTCCATTTACATCATAATGATTAATTGATGATATATAATCCCCTTTGTTTGAATATGTGGTTATTAGTTTTTGAAAATCAAAAGCTTTCCAATTGGCTGGTTTATCAAACTCATCAAAAAACGCCACTTCAATATTTCTACCCAAGTTATCATATTTGTACTTAGCCTTTGCAACCCCATTAATTTGGGTACGTTTTTCATCTCCCCAAAAATATGATTCCTCAATTATTTTCCCCCAAGCATTATAACTAACTCCCCTTTTAAGGGGAATATGTTTGTTTGAGTGAGCTAAATCACCATCAGTCCCAAAATACTTTTCTTCAAGTAAATGACCTTTGGAGTCACGCTTATAAGCTACTTTTGCAAAGCCTAACTTACCTAAAACGGGTTTACCATCAACACCATAATATGATAAGGAGTTACGATAACCAAAGGCATCGTATGTTATTTTTACCAATGCAGCTTGCATATCACTCATTGCTGCTAGGTTGTTATTCTGTTCTAAACAGAGGAACTCTTCAATGTCGCTATATTCATTCCACTTTTTGCTTGTAATGGCACAACCTAAATAATTTAAACTCAAATTTCCTCTTGAGTTATAGCAGGTATCTCTAATGCCATTGCCATTATCATCATATTGATGTGAGATTTTTTCGCACTTTTCATCTCCATATATTGGTTGCTCTTTTACATCAAAAAAATCTTCTTCCGCTATACGACCTTTTTCATCATAGGTGAATTTTTTTATTGCTACTCCTTGGTCTAAATAACTTCCAGTTAAATCATCAACATATTCTTTAAGAACATTGCCATCAATATCAACTTCGAAATGTGTTTTTTTATCGCCTATAGAGTCACTCTTGTCTTTGGTTTTTACATTCCCCCATTTATCATAACTCCATATCGTATTACTTACCTTTCCATTTCTATTTGTTTTTTCTTTAACAATTTGACCAAATGAATTATACCGATATTCACTTTGTGAATCGCCAAATTCACCTCCACTCTTGTCTAATAAAAACGAAGATTTGTCTAATCCATTTTCATTAGGGGCATATGAAACTCCATAGTGTTTATTATCCATCGGGGTTGGCGTGCCATAAGGATTTTGGTATTCACGTTTTAACAAATACCCATCTGACGAGTATGTTAACAAGTCCTGGGATATATCATCGGGTGATGAGCTTGAACCTATAGCTTTAGCAAGACTGAGATAGAGTTTGTTTTTTATATTAGCTGTTGCTTGATAAAAGCCTGCTATACCAGGATATTTATTAAACACTGCCACTGCCTGATTGTTCTCACTAAATTGAAAGTTTATTGTTTTAATTTTTTTCGTGGTTTCACTTTTAACTAATACTGATTGAATTCTTCCTTGCTCTGTATATTGATACTCCCATAGCGCATTATTTTCTCTACTCTCATCTTTTGTTAATGTGCCTACACTATTAACATGACTTAAACGCTTTAATACTCCGTCTTGATACTCCATTTTATAACTAAAAGTTCGATGGCTCACTTGCTCATCTGTTAATTCATTGATACCAAAAGGAACACTCCATCTTTCACCTACAGCCGAATAGTAATAGGTTTTAATGCGGTGTTTATCCCATTGATAAAGACCAATGAGGAGCAGTGGAAGAATAATAAAAACAAATAACACGCTAAGTTGTTTTTTACTTTTTTGTTTCAATGAGGTACATAGGTATTCATTCAGTTTTGAGTCACGAATAAGGTTTAACTTAAGGTAGCCTTTACCTTCTTTGAGTAGTTGCTTATCTTTTAATAAATAGTCTTTCTTGTTTGTTGTTGCTTGTTGCCAGCGTGTATATTGACCGTCAATACTATAGCGCCAAAGAAGATATTCTTTAGAATCTACAATCCATTTTTTTAAAGCATCCCAATGTGTGAACAAACTGTCATGAGCTAGTTTAACGGCTGAGCTATCCGCTTCTCCTGCTACGCTTACAATTAAGTTCGCATCGATAAAACCTTTTACAAGGTTATCAAGTGGTTTATTAGAAGCAATATCCTCTAACTCAACACATCTTGCAAAAGGTAGTCCTTCAGGATTCACCCCAACAAAGTAATCAAAGAAGGTTGATGTTGTTTTTTCTGATGCCTCACTTTCTTGTAAAACCGATGATGCGCGATAAGCAATAGCCCCCGTTAATCCACACAGTGCTTGATAATGCTTATGTTGTAATACCGTTGTGTTTTTATCTTCCTCTGTAGCTTTACTATAAAGCTGCTCAAGTAAAAAACTCACCATTGGCAATGCATACGGAGTGTTGATGGCTTCTTCGATGATAATGGTATCTAGTGCGTCATTATTATCACCTTTTTGCTCAAAGGTAATGCCTGAAAACAGTGCTTGCTCATGAACAATGGCTTCCCACTCTTGTGAGGTTAATTGTGAAGCAACATTAGAAATAATGGGTGAGCGAAGTGCTTGGTTATCGAGTAAGCGACCTAAGTATTCATTTCGTATGGCTAAGACGATATTTAATGGGGAGAGCGCTTTGGCTAGGCCATCAATTATGCTTAACTCACTGCCAATACTTTCAATATCTTGCTCGCTTTGACTAAACACTTCCTCGTATTGGTCTAAATACAATAAGCATTGTTTAGTCTCAGGTGTTACTAAAGAAGATAAAGATGTTATTCCTTCTTCAATGGAGTGATTAAGTGTTGAGACTAGCTCATCAATACTATGGTTTTTTATATCCCAGGCAATAAATAGTTGTTTGAGAATAAACCGTAAAATACCTTGTTCTTCTTTTAGAGAATTAGGTGTGCAATACGCCCAATGTAACTCATCATATTCTTGCTCTAGCTTGGGAATTAACCCTGCTTTGATTAAAGAAGATTTACCCGTGCCACTGGCACCTGAAACAATTAATAAGCCACTGTTTTGTTTTATATCACTGTATAAGCGTTCAACATCTTTATCTCGACCAAAAAAAACGTACGCTGTCTTCATAGTCAAAGCTTTTTAACCCTTTAAAAGGCTGCCAGCGACCTAGCGGGTCACCATTGTAGGCATCGCCTAATAATTGACCTAATGTGTGTTGTAATCGCTCAGAAGGAATGAGTATTCCGCCAAGACTCTCTACACGTTTTCGAAGCGGTTCTGGGATGTCTTTGTCGTTATCTTGAGGGTAACAAAGGTAGAATGATGAAATAGTGTCTTTGTTTTGCTCTACATATTTACACGTCGATTCAAGCTTCTCAACGATATGACCTATCGCTTTTATATGACCTGACGTTAAGACTTCACCTGTAGCAAATACAGGATGAGCAAAAGAGCTGTCTTTTTGTAAATTGATTCGCCACCAGGCATCAAAGCAGGCTAACGCATAGCCTAAACCACTACTTGAACTGCCCTGGGTGAAATTATAAGTTTCGTTATTACACGCTAGTAAGTTAACACTGGCGCGAAAACGGTGGCGCTGGTCGAGTTTATTAAAAGACACATAAGCAGCTGTAACTGAAGCAGTTACATAGGCTTGTTGTTCTTTAAAGGATTGAGTCGTTAATGCTTGTTTAAGTTTAAGGTTTAAAACACCTTCTACATTTGAGTCACCAACTCGACTTTCTTGCACTCTAACATCGACGTTAAGAATGGTTTCTGTACTAGTTAGAATGTAGAGCATTGTTAACTTCCGTGTGGTGACATTAAATTTGATTTCAATATAGGTAACATTACCAATAACGAAAGATCTTCTAAACAATTAAAACAGATAAAAAGCGTAAATTCATCCTACTTTTGAATAAAACCAACTGCCCATCAACATAGTTACAATCAAGTATCACCCGAAACTTTGTTTGATTGCCACATTACTTCCAGCACTTTCGCTTCTGCAACTTGTTCTGCTGATATTTTTTCTTCAAGCATATCTCTATAGCGAACTCCCTCACTACATCCTTGTTTAGCTGCTGCATTAAACAAGGAATACGCGAGAGGATAATTCTGTTTAACCCCCAATCCACCTTCATATAATTCACCGAGAGACCATTGAGCTTGATTACACCCTTGTTTTGCAGCTTTCTCATACCACTCAACTGCCTTAGAAAAGTCTTTTTTAAGAGTGCCCCCCCAAGAGTACTCTTCAGCAAGATTTCGCTGTGCGGGCAAATAGCCTTGCTCGGCTGCTTTTTTGCACCATTTTACCGCTTGCTTATGATCTTCGTGAACTCCACGACCATAATAGTAAATAAAGGAAAGTTTATATTGGGCTTTCACATGCCCTTGTTCAGCTGCTTTTTTTATCCACTTAAAACATATTTTTTTGTAATCTTCAATTACATAACAGTGATTATCGTAAAGCTCTCCAAGTAAATATTGTGCTTCAGCTACTTCCAAGTCAGCGGCTTTTGTATACCAATTTATCGCTTTGTGTATATCTCTCAAAACACCTAAGCCATTTTCATACAATAAAGCCATGATCATTTGTACTTCAGGTTGTCTTTCACAATTTCCGTTAGTTGCAATAGATTCAACCTGTATAAAAAATTCTATCCATTCTGCATCTGAATCACCTTCTGGTATTCTGTCAAAAAGTTCTGTGATTATCGATTTAGTCATTTTTCACTCTTTGTCAAAGTTTTTTAATCTGAATTAAGCTAACTTTCTGACCCACTCAATTATACTTTTGAAGCCAAATAAGTAGATTTTTCGATATCCTTAACAAATGTCTAGTGCCAAATAACCTGTCCTCTTTGCCAAATCACATCTCCATTTTTTTTGAAGCCTAACACTTTATACCCGGTAGATTTTTTATCATTATTTAACCAAACAACTTGTCCCTTACTTGGGTTTGGGCAAGCAGCTTCCATCCTTTCAACCCAACTATTTAAATCACCTTTTCTTCCTAATGGTTTAGCAATCCAACCGTCTTTCTTTGAAATTTCATTTTGATAGTTATACATAATAGGCTCTCTTTATATTGTTAACTTAAGTCTTATTACCTAAGTTTGTGACTTCATAAAGAGAAACGATCTATTAAGAGTAAAATTAACAATTTATTTTAAATTTATTGTTATGCTTTTATAAAAACACTTTAATCCCTTGAAAATAAATAAGTTAACTACCAAGTGATAATACCGAATAATCCATCGCATCATCTACTAGCGTATGATCATAGGTAGATTCAACCAACCAATGAGCCTGCTCTATGCCAAAATCAGTATCAATCACTTCAATTTCTTTTAATTTATATTCACCAACGATATGCTTAATAACGCGAATGATCTCTGAGTCATTATGATTATTGACATTCTTAGTGAAAATTTTTACTTTCTGATTAAATAAAACGTCAAGCCTCATGTTTAAAACATTCTTTTCTTGTTCAAAAGCTGCACTGTGTAATTCAGACTTTTCTTTATCTACTAACCAAATAAATAAAATCTCACTAATATCATGGTTAACTGAGTTTTCTAATATGTAAGCATACATATCTATTAGAGCATTAAAGTTTTCACCTGTTATCACTCCAAACAGAACGCGCTTATCAGGATTAATAATTGAATGAATTGGTTTCTTTTTAACTTTTATGGGTAAAGAAGTAACCTGATTTTCATAATACACAACTTGCTCTACTTGATTACTCTGATGAAGAGTGAATGAGTCATCATTTATTTGAATGTAATTAGCTAAAAATGTTTTTAATGTTGGTTGATTAAAAATGAACCCTACATTTTTTCTATTATCACCAAACAGTACCGACTTATTAAATACCTCATGTATTTGCTCCATACTTGCGATATTAACTTCATTGTCATCAATCCCATCTTTTAATGCATGATATGACTTAACAAAAGTGTCTAAAGAATTTTCAGGTAAAGATATAGGATGTAAACCTACTCGTTCGTCTAAATCATTTTTTCCAAAAATAACTTTATAAGCATTCATTTCCATTTTATAAAATTCGTACTGAATGTTTTGTATTGGATATACATAATCAATTTGATCTACAAAAAACGATTGGAAAAAATGCTTCCAAAAGAATATTTCCTCGTTATATTCTGCATTTAATTTCTTTAACTTGCTCTTTGTTGAGTCATGATTATCTTCTGTTAAATCAAGGTTGTTATTTATCGCTAAGTAATAGCCCAAAATAATTGGAAAATCTTGCTCAAATTTAAATGGAACATTTAAGACGACAGAATCAATACCTTTAAAACTGTCTGGGTCAAAATGCTTTAACCAGCTTTTATGCTCCGCTAATTGCATTTCGTTTAGCCCTTCGTTCAATAAGTTATCAACGAGAAACTTCCCCCACCAAACCCACTGGTAAAAAGATGTTGATGAAAAGCTTTTATCCTTTATTGATACAATTTCTTCAGGAAGTTTTTTATGGTTTAAAACTGCAAAGATTAATTTATATTGAAATTTAGATAAATTTTCAAAAGCGTTTAAATAAGTTATATACTTTGTTGCCAAGCATGACTCGCTAATCTGACTATTTATAGCAACATGGAACAACTTAATAAAAGCTCGCCTAATGGCAGCATAACGATTGATTTTATCGCTTAACTCTATGTTATTTATATGGGTTGTACTTTGTGGTCCTAATGAGTTTTCAGCTAAATCTCTAACCTTTCTTTTTTTAAGTAAAAGTAAGCCCAAAGGTAAATGGTAGTGATTTAAAAATAAATTTTTATCTGCTTCAGCAATTTCAAATTTATGAACACTAGACATGAATACTATTACAGTATCATTGTTACAATGAAGGTCTTGTTCATCTGCCATCAAAGCAACACTATATAAACCCTGCGCTCTTTTAATGCCTAGTCTTTGAGTTGATATCCACAACATTTTTTTAAAAATTAACTGCTCTACCTCATCGTGAGATAAATAAATTTTTGTCATCATCAACTCCTTAAAATATATCATCTATAGTAAAATCATTATCACTTGTCTCAACATCTATCTTTTGTAATTCATTAATAGTTTCTGAGTTGCGAATAATATATAAATTAGTATTCGTTCTCGTTAACGAAACATAAATAATATCTTCTAAGACCCCCTGTTTTCTGAGCGCTTTTATGTTTATGTCTTCTTCATTAAAGCCAAACAAAATAACATGTTCAAACTCCAAACCCTTAGCACTGTGACTGGTAACTAACAAAGGTAACTCAGAGCTAAAATCATGTTTTCTTAATGATTTGTTATCTCTAAAATATGCAGATTCAATATTTAAACTTTGAAGCTCGGTTTGTAAGCCCCTGAGATGTTCATGGTTATGGGATATAACACCTATTCGCCCATGTTGATGCTTTAAAGACCTAATAATATCTGCAATTGTTTTAACTTCATCTTTACTATCTACATCGAGTAATTGAACGTCATTTTGCTCAATTCTACTCACCTTATCTTCAAGTGTTTCTTTACTTTTTGAGAATAACTGAGCCGTTTTTGCAATATTTTTATGGAATCTAAAAATATCTGTTAACTCTTCAGTCACCCCACCTTCTACAACGTCAGGTTTAGTTAGATCTGTTTTATAAATACCTTGATTAAAGTCCCCTAAAGACGTAATTCTCTTACTTATTTTTTTAACGAGTTCCCACTCATCTTTTCTCAAATCTTGTACTTCATCTACGACTGTAATATCAAAACTTCCGTTGAAGTCTATAGCTAATAAGGATTTCAAAAGACTTGTATATTTTTCTTCATAATTATTACCAGTAGGAACAATATTTTTGACTTTTGCTAGTTGCCAGAAATACATGTCTTTAGTTGCAATAATAATATTATCGGTTAAATCCATTTCTTCTAATGCGCTACTAAGGTATCCGTATAAACTATGGTTATATATTAGTAACAACGGCTTGATCGCTTGGCTTCTCACCATATCTTTTAGGGTATATAAACTGATCAGCGTTTTTCCTGAACCTGGTGGTCCTTCAACGAACAAGTTTTTATCTTCACGGGATACTTTACGAATGATCAATTTTTGATCGTCTGATAATTTGTTATAAGGTACTAAGAACATAATTATTCCTCCATCTCTTCGGCTTTAAAATGCAAATAACTATTTTCATCTTCTATATGTTTAGTAGAGCTTGGTGTGACATAAGAAAATGCCTCTCCTGCAATTTTAAATACTTTGGGTAATAGGCATTGTTTATCAAATGATGAAAATATATATGGCGTGGATTTATATTCTCCTACTATATTTTTTGCTTCCGTTTTGCTGTGCTCTATCAAGGTGCTTGAAACTTTATTTACATCATATTTAAGTAAAAATATTTTTAACATTACCGTTGTATCACTTTTAACATCTTCAACTTGTTTATCTAAAAACTCTAAAGCTTTGATGCTTGATTCTCGCTCTAGTATTAATGAATAGTTATAAATATATGAGGGTTCATCAGGTGATATTTCTATTGCTTTCTTTAAGCCATTTCTAGCCATAGTATCTCTGCCTAACCCTGAGTTCCCACAGTAGATCATGTTCCAAACAGAAGAATCTTGGTCATCAAAACGCCTTATATATTCTTCAGCGGTTTCCACCATGCCAATATAGTTATCTACAACTGAATGTTTCCATATCAACTGTCTAAGTGACTGCCTTTCTTTGTTTTTATCTCCTTCCTGTTTGGATTTATTGATTTTTAATTTTAATTCGCATATATCTAGTTGGTCTTTTCCGACCATTCCGATGCTATATGGATTATCAATTTGAGCTGAATCTATAAACTCATCATCAATATAAATTGCTATATCAAATAGTTTATCCTGACTAATAGATGCTTTTATTTGTACTTCCGCATTTTTAGGGAAACTCTTTTTAAGCTCACAACGAATTTCTCCGATAGGAAAATCAATTCCATTTATACAAACGGGTACAACTATGCTTTTTTGTGTTTCTGATTGGATTTCAAAATTAGGAAGCTGAACATCAATTGGTAGAGGTTGGCTTTTTTCTATAATTGGATGAAACTCGTCTCCTTTAATACGAATACCTATAGAATCACTTGTAATTGGATTAATTAAAGAAACGCCACGAGCATGATAAAAATATGAATAGATTGCAGCACCTTCTGCAACCAATTTGTCTGGTTCATTTGTTAATAACGCTTCTGCATTTATTAGTTTTTCACTAACATATGACTTCAATAATGGGTTAAAGCTACTACCTCCCACGTAAAGTACATAGCGGATATCATCAAGAGCTAGATCAGATTTTTCAATAACATCAGTTATCGATTGACTAATTGGTGTTAAACTTTTGTCGCAAAGATCAAAGCTATATTTTTTACCCGTGAATATATGACTAAAAATACGATCAAACTCATCACCGTCAATTTCAACATTATCTAAACAATATGTCGCATCATCATAACTCACAACACAGTTAGATAATTGGTACTTGATACTATTTAGCTCAAGAGTTCTAACATCTTCATCAACGGCTTTTAAACTTAACTTTTCACAAATACCTTTTTTGATTTTTTCAGCTACAACCGTTAGTTGAGGAAGTATTTTTGTCTGGATGTTATGTAGAGTAATATTTTTAAATATATCATTTGATTCTTGTAGTTTTGGAAACAAAAATTGTTCCGCGATGAGCAGGTCTAAATCATTGCCACCTAAGTCGTTGTAGCGAGAAATGGCTTTATTGCCAATACAAATCCCTGTTTCCTTATTAAAACTCACATTAAGTATGGATAGATCTAATGTTCCACCACCAAAATCTAAAACAAGGATGTTTTTGTTAGTTACATCTTTTGCCCACGACTGTTTCGAGGTTTCGCTTAATCGATTAAAATAGCCAAGAAACGCTGCGTTTGGCTCATCAATTAACATTCTGTTAGATAACTCTATTCCAGCATCTTTAGCCGCTTTAATCGTATCTCTACGTTGATTAACCTGAAATGATGCGGGGACAGTAATTACTGTGTTTTTTAAGGTTTCATCTTTTGATTTTAAGTGCATAGCCTGCATATATTTCATAATTAGGCTTGCTACTTTGTAGGGCATATTTAATCGTTGATCAATAGCATCTGGGTACATAGGAGTTACGTCTACTCCCATTTCTACTTTCCACTGATAAAATATGTTTTCTTTATAATTAAAGTCGGGATGGCCTTTTAGGTGATATAAGTTATTGCCTACATAGATTTTGTTATCAACCATTGAAACAATTGATGCGACCTTTTCATCTTCTATAGAAGTGTCATATGGGTAAGGAGATTCTTGTTTGATTTTTACAAAATTAACGGGGATTTTATTGCATGATTCAAAATCAACATCTTTAAAGTCTACTTTAGCTAAAAGACTGTATGTCGTACCTAAATCAATACCATAGCAATAATCATTATCTGATATGGCTTCTTCACTTTTTGATATTGGATATATTTTCATTTTTCATCTCGTTTATTTACTGGTTAAGTAAACAAACGAGCTGAAGACTACAGAATTAACAAAAATATTAATATTTTTAAACTTGAAGGTGTAACCTGAATCAGAAAAAGTAAAATGGGCTATTTTATTTTTATTAATCTATAAATGAGTAGTTTATATCCTTTAGTGAACTTTGCTCTAATCTTTAAAAGGCTCCCATCGACTATTTGGATTACCGTCATAATCATCTCCAATTAACTCTTCTAAAATAGTTTGAATGCATTTAGCACTAATTAACCGCCCCCCAATATTTTGAATACGCTCTTTAGTAGAAGATTGAATATCTCTATCATTTGCAAGGGGATAACAGACATAAAAGGGACTGACAACACTGTTTTTTTCTACATAATCACATAATGATTGAAGTTTTTCTTCGATAAACCCTATCTCAAAAACCTCTCCTGTATTACTGACTTCACCAGTAGCAAATATTGGGCAATTATTTACAACGTTCTTTTTTAGAATGTCCTGCCACCAACTAATAAAAAGAGCTAAAGAGTACCCTAAACCACTGCTACTGCTACCGCCAGTAAAGTTGAAAGTATCACTATTTATAGCTTGTAAGTTAATATTACTTTTATACTTACGTTTCTGGTCAATAGGGTTTAATGCTGTGAATGAAGCTATTGCAGCAGAGTCTAAATATGTAGACTGCTCACCAAAAGACTCTGTTGTTAGTGTTTTTTTAGTTTAAGACCAAGACTTGCATGAACAGCCTGCTCTGCTTCTCGTGTTACTTGTGCACGCACTATAATTTTTATAATAGTTTGTGTGCTCGTTAAGATATGCACCATCTATTCTATTACTTCAATATCTATAGATATTTTACCTTGCACAGGCGTACCATCAAGATCAATTAATTGTCCACTTCCTTCAGCCTCTTGACCTGTATCATCAATATATAACTCAGCAGTTAATAAAGGCTTATCGTTATTTGTGATAGTTAATTTTAGAGATTTTCCTTTATAAACATCAAAAGACGCACTCATTCTTTCTGAATCTGTAGGTGAAAGGTACAAATCTATTTCGTCTTTTGTACCGAATACACGACGTATATCAAGAATAAAGCCAACACCAGCAAAATTAATAGGTTGAGAAAACCAATCCGCCAATGATTTACCTGAAGCGGCGAGTAACTCTGTTTCAGCAAAACTAATGATTGATGGTGTACTTTTAGGCTTAAAGGAAAGAACATTACTAGGAGTCACGTCACCTTCATTACTTAGCTTTTGCATACATGCATCTAATGTGGCTTGTATGTCGCTAGGTATAGTGTCTTTTAATTCATTTTTTACTTCTTCTAGCATGTTGTTCATCACTTCGTCTTCATGCATTGCTAAAATTTGTTTAGTAATATCTATTGGTTTCATGAACCGCCCTCAGCATTCTCTATTTGTTCGCGTAAAAATTCTATTTGCTCATTCGCATTATTCAAAGTAACACCATGTGGCTGTGTACACATTGATACCTTTTCGACAAATCGCTTTATTTCTTGGGTTGGGTTACTTGACGAATACCCCAAATGCCCAGCTAATGCTTTTACAGGCATGTTGTAATAACTAAGTTGCCAAAAGGCTGCTTCAAAAAATGTTTTTCTATTCGCGTCATTTACATTAGAAACTAACGAGTTATAACATTGCTTAATCCAATGGTAAGCTTCGGTTACAAAAGTAACTTGCTCAGGTGTTTGAACAGGAGCCAAAGTTATTTCGCTTTCACAAACATCTTCTATCACGCTATTCTGAATATTTTCATACTTGTTACCTGATGATTGCTTTTCTGCTTTTGTTAGCTTTCTATTGATACCCAGTAAGCCTAACTGATCCATATAACAGGTATTAACGGTCAGGTTTATATAGGAGTAAATCTGCTTTTTACTCTCTTCAGAATCAAATGTATTCTTTTCAAAAAAATTTTGTTTATGTAACTTTAAAAACACTTCTTGAATGACATCCTCTATAAAGTTTTCACGGTTAGCATCTTGTATTCTTCTATATGCTGACTTTTTTATTAATAGTGCATAATGTGCAAGTTCTTTGTTGCTTGTGCCCATGTGGTGCCTGTTGTTTTGATACAAATAGATGATTGTATTAATTTACAGGCTATTTACTCTAATGCCAAATAATTTGACCTCTTTGCCAAATGGTAGAGCCATTTTTTTTGAAGCCCAAAACTTTATAACCAATTGAATTTTTATCATTTTCTAACCATACCACTTGCCCCTTTTTTGGGTTTGGGCAAGCTTGCTCCATTCGTTCAATCCAGCTATTTAAATCGCCTTTTCTACCTAATGGTTTTGGCATCCAGTTACTTTTATTGGAATTTGTATTTTGATAATGCATAGTTGTCTCTCTTTTATAAATAACTTAAGTTTAATTACCTAAGTTTGTCTGTTCATAAAGAGAAACATTGTGTTGATAGCAAAGTTAACAATTGATTTAAAATTATTTTTTAATTATGTTTATAATCACAACCACAAGAGTGACAATTAGAACAAATTAACCAATTACATTCATCGCATTGAGCTTCAGATAAGCTATCAACGGCCATTGACAATTGAAACAGTGGTTATGATATTCACTCTCTTCATCATCCTCGTCTACATTTACAACTTGATCACGAGTAAATATGTTATTTCCGTAAAATCGATAAGCCGCTTTCTGACCTTTTTTAACTTGATAGCCTAATTCTTGCCATTTTTCATATGTATGTCCTTTTGCCATTTTGTTGAGCCTCAATAAGTTTTAATATCAGAAGTTCAAACATAATGGGTATCGTAAAATTAACTGCATATTCTCTCCAGCTTTGATCACCCAATGGCATTAACTTTGATCGCTTATTCTCATTAAGCTTTGATCACTAAAATCACTTGTAAATGATCACTTTTGTGCTCTTAATGATTTTGCCGATCAAAGCTTAATACCACTCGTCACTGAGTTCATGTTTTATCAATTTTTGTAGGTATGTTAAACCGTTATCTAAATCGTTTGGTGAGGATAACAATAATGGCAACAAAACCTATATCTATGAGTAAATTACATTCTATTTTACGGCTGAAGTACTCAGCAAAGTTATCTCATCGAGAGATCGCAAGAAGCTTAAATATTTCGCCTGGCACCGTCGCAAATTATGTTAAAAAGGCGAATGAATTAGGCTTTAATCAATGGCCAATTCCAGAGGAGCAGCAACAAAATTCGTTTCTCAATACCAAACTAAGGCGCTTCTCAACACGTAAGAAAAGATACCCAACGCCTGATTGGTTAAGTATCAATAAGGATTTAAAACAACATAAACTCTTAACATTGCAGCTCGTGTTTGATGAGTTACTTGAAAAAGTGGGCGAGCCTTATTACAGCTACAGTCACTTCTGCCGTGCTTATAAGCAGTGGTTAGGTACGCAGCGGCTATCCATGCGTCAGCAGCATAAAGGCGGTGAAAAACTGTTTGTCGATTATTGTGGTCCCACAATTGCCATCACTTGCCCTACGACACAGGAAAAACGTACCGCTCAGGTATTTGTTGCTGTACTAGGCGCATCAAATTATACCTATGCTGAGGCAACCTATAGTCAACAACTTGAAGATTGGGTGATGAGTCATGCCCGTTGCTTTGAGTTTTTAGGTGGTGTTCCTGACGTTGTTATTCCCGACAACCTCAGAAGTGCGGTGAGTAAAACTTGTCGCTACGAGCCTGACCTAAACCCGACATACCACCAGCTAGCAGAGTACTTTAATGTCGCTGTCATACCCGCTAGACCTTATAAACCCAAAGATAAATCCAAAGCTGAGGTCGGTGTACAAATTGTAGAGCGTTGGATCATGGCGCGTTTGCGTCACCAAACCTTTTATAGTTTAGCGCAATTAAATCATGAAATAGCAAAGTTACTTGACGTGATGAACAATAAGGTGATGAAGCAATACCAACAATCACGCAAGCAGCTATTTGATTTAGTCGATAAAAATGCATTAAAACCATTGCCTGAGAACCCTTATCAATACACACAAATCAAAACGGTGCGTGTACACATTGATTATCATGTTGACATAGAAAAACACTACTACAGCGTGCCACATCAATGGGTTAAGAAACAATTGCGTGCACACATCACCAATCAACTCGTACAGCTTTATCATCACGATACCTTGATTGCGCAACATCCAAGGTCGAACCGTTTAGGCGGACATACAACACAGGCACATCATATGCCAAAGGCGCATCAAAAACAGCATGAGCAGTCACCAATAAACTTACGCTCATGGGCATTGAGTATCGGTGATTATACCCATCAGGTTGTTGAATTACTGCTTAATAGAAAACGCCATCCTGAGCAAGCTTACCGCAGCTGTTTAGGCGTGTTGAGTTTAGCTAAAACCTACTCAAAACCACGCCTCGAACAAGCATGTTATCGGGCAATCAGTATGAATACGACCACGCTTAGATCAATTAAACAGATATTAAAAAAAAGGGTTAGATCAGCAACCCTTACCCACACAGCAAACAGAGCCAGAAAAATCAGTCAAACATAGCAACATACGTGGCACAGATTACTACCATTAAGGAATACCAACATGATAGACACCATTAATCAGCAACTTCAACTGCTCAAGTTATCGGGTATAAAGCAAGCACTCAAGCAACAGCTTGAACAGCCAAACCTATATCAAGAGCAAAGCTTTATAGAGCGCATCAGTTTATTGCTCACACATGAAATTGATACACGTGATGAAAGAAAAATCGATCGACTTGTACGACAAGCTAAATTCAGGTTACCGGGTCAATTAAACCAACTCATTTACTCGCCGAAGCGCAACCTAGATAAAACGCAAATACGTAGTCTCAGCCAAAGTACCTGGCTGAGTTTACATCAGAATATATTAATCACGGGCGCAACAGGTTGTGGCAAAACATACCTAGCGTGTGCCTTAGGCCATGAACATTGCCTACAAGGTAAAAGCGTTTTTTATATTCGGCTAAAAGAATTACTTGAAAGTCTATTCCTAGCACAGGCCGATGGCAGTTATCGAAAGTTACTGAGTAAACTCATTAAAGTCGACTTACTTATTTTAGATGATTGGGGGCTTGAGCCACTCAGTGCTCAACAGAGAAGTGACTTACTTGAATTAATTGATGCGAGGTATGGTTATAAATCACACATCATTATTAGTCAGTTACCACAGGAAAACTGGCATGAAATGATCGGAGAATCAACGCACGCTGATGCTATTTTAGACAGGCTTATTCATGGTGCAATCAAGGTGAATTTAAAAGGAGAATCGATACGAAAACAGTTAAATAAATTGACTGATGATGATCAGTTAAGTTAGTTTAAGAATGGCTCTACAAAATGATAAATCAAGTGATCAAAGCTGATGAGAATCGGTGATCAAAGTCATGAGAATACGCAATTAACAATTTTTTATTTATTTTGTTAATTTCATGGTTATAGACGTGTTTATTTAATAGGAGACATTTGAGTTAACACACTGAGGATAAGGTTATGCGACATAGATTTTCATACTTCTCTAATCATGCATTGCAACGAATAAAACAAAGAACTTTATTAGAGCCTAATGAAATAGCGGACATCATAGATTTTGGATTAGCTATAAATACAGGAAAGGAAATTATTTTTGAAAAGACTCACTGGTTAATTTATAGCATCAAAGATGAATGCTATTTTTTTATTATCCAAGATAAGTTCACTGGTTTAGTGATAACCCTTTTACCCACTCAATACCATGACAACCTTGCTTGGTCAGTTGATAATGAAAGTTTTGCACAAGCAAAAAGCAATATTGAACAAAATGATATATCTGAAAAACAACTAGAATTCTCAAAGCAATTTAATATAGAAACAACTCAAAACATTAAAGTAAAAATTCGATATTTAGATTTAAACAATGAAGCTAAAACTAAAACCTTATTTAATTTGCCTGCAATTGAATATAATTATGATTCTTACAATGTGCCAATAGACAATTCTTTTAAAAACAATATAAATCAACATTTAAGAACATACGAAATCAAGGAATCAAGTGTTTTTGCAGTATTACTTAGTTATAAAAAAAATGATCCCCCACGAATACTAACCTGGTAAATGCATAATAATTGTTGTTTCACTAACACTGATTAAATCATCGCAGCGAAATTTTGTGTGGGAGGGACTTTAATCTCTCGTTGTTCAATTATTAGTTTCCCTAGTAATATGTGCTTATTTAATTGTTGATTAGCTTAAAGAACAAAGCGCTAACATATTAATAACAAAGGTTATTCTAATTTCAACGTTGCAGTTCCAATAATTTACTTTCACCAGTATAGTAGGAGAAACAATTCAGGAAGTGCCTAAAATCCAGGCTGTATCATCACTCCAAAGTTTATTTATTCGATTCAATATTTATCAAAAGGGAAATTCATGAGCATATTTCGACCATTACTAGAAGGTTTCAAGTCTCTATCAAAAGCAACTAAAAACTATTATTCCGCTTGGTCTACGCTAGGTAGTGCCTTTAAACTAAAAGCAGAAGCAGAACTCTTGGACGCTGTGTGTAAGAAAATGAAAATCGATGAAAAATATTCACAGTTTTCAGATAAAGAGGTTGAGCAAGCTAAAGAAGTTATAGACGCTCTAAGTGATAAATTAAAGAATGAAAGACATCAAATTATATTGCTTTCTATACCATTGATTTTGTTTTTACTTTTAATGTACACACTTACACAAGTAGTTTTTGAGGTTCTCAGGATAATCTTTTCCTAGTCGAAATATGGAAATAGTGACATTTTTACTTATCTAACCAAAGAAAATATTTAACGAAATACAGCACTGTTACAACAGAAACAGTATCGCTTGGCTGGATGCCTAAAAGCGTCCGTATCTTAGTTGTCTTCAATTAGGTGTTCATTAGAGAGTACGTATGACCACTTCAGGCTCTTAACCAAAAGTTAATCTATTTGGCTATTAGCCCCATCATTTTTCACTACCATTTTCACGCTCAGTCAAAAAATCATCAGATACACAACCCTCTTCATCAATGTATAAATTCCAGCTTTTCCCTTCGTAAATACAAATCAAATCAGCCAAACGATGAAGTTCATTGCCCTCAGCGCTATAATATTGAGCACCCCAAAGTTGTTCTACGCGCTTAAGAGCAATACTAAGCTCACTTTGATTGATTATTTTATTTGCTGACAAAATATCTCTTGCTGCAATTTTTAAATCACTGTCGTGCTTCAAATTTTTAGCTTCTTTTTTGATTGCGTTATAGCATCAAATATATTGTGATATTCAAGTTTGTTACCGTTTTCAGTATCAGGCTCAGTAACAGTCAAGCTATCACCGCACATGTCGCTAAAGCACTTTTGACAGAGGTCAATACTGATTTGGTTACCATCACCGTGAATACTCCCATAACCACACGGATGATTAATACTGATAAACTCATGAAATTCAAAATCATCAGGGGTTGCTTGCTCACCGCATGCATCACAAGTAAGTTTAGAGATAACTTTCACAATTTTGTCTTCAAAATTTCGCATGATTTTTCTCAGCTTCCTGTTGATTCTGTAATAATATTAACTTCTCTGGGTACTTTTTGGCGGACAATAAAACAAAACCATCTTCGTTCAATAAAATGCATCGCTTAAGTGGGTGATTATCATTATCTAACCTTCTTATTATTGAAATCAGATCTCGCTTAAACCGAGAGAACTTTAAAACCTCACAAGTCAGATTAATAATCTTAAAATCATATTTACCTTGTTTTTTGAATTCAATTTCATCACCAACTTCGAAATATTCACCAAGATTATATTTCTGAAATGGAAGTAACACATTACTATCTGAATCGGCTTCAAGTGCTTCTAGGCAATTAGTTCTTTTGACTTCAAAGTTTTATTGAGATGATCAATTGATACTATTATTGCTCTTTTATTTTTCATTAGTTTACTCAATGTAGCTTACGTTCATCATTTCTTTGTGAAGCTTGTCTCATGTGTAATATCTCGTCAGGTGAAAACAAGCAATCGCTCATCAGTACATATTCAGCAAACGTAATATCTAACTTTTCGGCTTCAGCGTTTACGACATAGGTGTTGCCACTTTTCGTTGTATATTTAGATCGCTCTTGAGAATCAATGGATGACGTTATAACTCGAAAATTGTTCTCAAAACGATTAGTTTCATCTTTGATAACAAAACCCAAGAGAAATTTTCCAAAAAGTTTTTTCTCGTCACCTTGAAATTCAAAAACAGATAATATCGTTGCTTTTTTTAAAAATGTTTTTGTCATAATGCATTCTCAAGAAAATCGACATGAGCAAATGGTCTAACCCAAAAAAAACATAAACCTAATTCAAATTTAATTGGAAAAAGACACGCATCTTCATGACTTAGGAGGTTGTTTTTAATTTGATGACAAAGTTTGGGTAATCGAATACGATCTTCCTCAATATCATCTATGATCTGGCATTCTAAAGTTAGTTTTTGCTGGGCAATATTTAAGATAAACGTCTGTTTTTCTGTGGTGCTTTTTATTAAGAAATTTATTTCCGGTAATGGTTCAGTTTTTTTCAATGGAATTGTTGGGCAGAGCGGGAAACCAAATACAGTATATTCATCTCCATCTATATTAAAATGGGTAGGTATCTCATCTGGATTACCATTATCAGCTTTTGTTAAAAGAGCTGTAGAGTGTATGAACCAGTCGATGTGAGGTTCGATGTTTTCATAAGCAACATTGTCAGATTGTTTAATTTCACTTTTTATTTGCTCAACAAAAGTATCAACTGATAATTCAGTTAATTTAAATTTAGTAGCAATTAAGCGAAAAGGTACGCTATTCAGTTGCAAATCAGAGAATAAAACTGATTTGTTATTTGATAATGTTTGAAAATAAGGCTGCCATTTAAAGTTAAGCTCAGTTGCTTCAATTATGTATTTTGACTCATTTTCAAGACCAAAAAGTTTATATAAAATTGATATTAACTGAACTCTTGTGATGTTTATTATTACCTGCTCTTCGATTCGAAGAGCCATTTTTTCTATTTCTTGATGAAGTTCATTAATGAGGTGTTGATCATCGATTTCACAGATGAGTATATATTTAAGCCCATTGTTCTCTAATAAGTAAGAAAGCTTTATCTTTACTCCTTCGTCTGAAATTGTCGAGGATAGATCTTCAAAATTAAAACATTGATAAATCGCTTTCGCCAATAGCTCTTTGCCGAAACCAGGTGGTAAATTAAGATGCTTTTCTAGAAATTTTGTTTGCAGGTTTAATTTATAAATTAATTGAGATGTTGAGATCATA
This sequence comes from Colwellia sp. M166, assembly GCF_024585285.1. NCBI lineage: Bacteria > Pseudomonadati > Pseudomonadota > Gammaproteobacteria > Alteromonadales > Colwelliaceae > Colwellia > Colwellia sp. M166. The sequence goes on along the minus strand of NZ_CP040755.1, from coordinate 4,750,755 downwards.
TTTTTATCCATGTTTGCGATCAAAATATTGACCTACAACGCCAACTTTGATCTATGAATAAAAGTAAACTTTACGGATGCGCGGCTTCATCGTTCACGCCCAAAAGCTAAATTTGACGTGTGTAGGTATAGGCAGTCCGTACCGCCTTTTTTGCTAATATAATCGAACATTGCTAAGGTGTAAATAGAGCGAATTATACGTATATGTATAATTTAAAAGAAATTATTTTATTTTTCGTTCAAAATCATGTAGTTCAATTCCGAATAAATTTATGATTATTTCTTCATTTCCTTCAAAGTTAGGAAACCTCGCATTAAAGCGAGCAATAATACTAGCTATATTTTTATTGAGTAGTTTAAAAAGGAAAATATCGGCTTTAGGATGAAGAGCCGAAAGGACTAAAAATTCATTATCAAATTTCTTTGATTTTAGAGAAGTTAATAAATGTCCCCAACCATCACAGTCATAAACAATGATAGAGAGAAGTTCTTGGGCTTGCCCAAGGGAAATAGATTGGATTTTTGAAAACCGTTTTGCTTGTCTTTTAATATTTAGAACTAATTCGTCATTTTTCAGTGACATTTTTTCACCAATATAAAAATACAATAACATTGAGTCCACGCACTCTCCGTCATGTAAATTCTTATTGGGTAATATTCGCCAGGCGAACTGTTTTAAAACTCCAGAGTAAATCCATTTCGTCCGCGATATAAGTGGGAACTGGCCTCTCTGAAAGCCTATATTGATATGATAACTGACAAAATTGTTTAAATTCAATATTTAATCGAATAAAACTTTACTTGGATACTTAAAAACAGAAAACTCTAATTAACAAAAATATCTTTAGTTTTTTTAAACATCTTGAGAATAAACAAAACCATTAAACCTGCTATAAAGCCAATAATAGAGTTAAGCAATGCTGCCGAAAATGTAGATAATATAGAGTTTATTGAAGGTAGGATATTTACCCCTTCTACTGCATGCTCAACAAAATGGTGTAAAAAAGGAATTGCATGTACCAATATGCCACCACCAACTAAAAATACAGCAGCAGTACCTATCACAGAAAGACTTTTCATTAGAATCGGAGAAAACCTTAGTAAAAATCTACCAACGGTTCTTTGAATAGTATTGTACCGACCACTGACTGACTTTCTTAAAAGATAAAGTCCCATATCATCAAGTTTAACTATCAGCGCCACAACCCCATAAACCAAAACTGTAAATAGAATTGCCATTAACGACAATACCATAATTTGAGTCTCAATAGGTGAAGCCTGCACTGTTCCTAAGATAATTACTATTATCTCGGCAGACAGGACAAAATCGGTTCTAATAGCTCCTTTAATCTTGTCTTTTTCAACTTCAACTAGGTCTATATCTTTATCCAATAGATCTGATACTTTTTTATCATGCTCTAATTTTAGCTCTTCACTAGAATGCAAAAATTTATGAAGTACCTTTTCAACTCCCTCATAAACCAAAAAGAGTCCACCAAGTATAAGCAAGTAATTGATTAACCAAGGTGCGACTGCGCTAATTGCTAAAGCAGCAGGAACAAGTATTAGCTTATTTAAAAAAGAACCTTTTGTTACCGCCCAAACTACAGGTAACTCACGTTCAGCTTTAACTCCAGAAACTTGTTCTGCATTTAATGCAAGGTCATCACCTAAAACCCCAGCAGTTTTCTTCGCTGCAACTTTTGACAATATAGCAATATCATCAAGCACAGTTGCAATATCATCTATTAATGTAAGTAAACTTGAACCAGCCATCAAAAAATTCCTTTTTAAACCAAAACAAAACCACTATGTAAATTAGGAATGCTAGAATTTTGACACATACCCTTTGATTTTATTGTAAAAAGCAAACTTTTACATGTTATTTTTACATTTTCTATTGAAATATAAACCAAAAACATCGCGATAGTGCCAACAATAGTCAATAGCTTCATTAAAAATGGCGCAAAAATCAATAGGCCACGTCCAATAGACCTTTGCAGCGCATTAAAACCACCTGACACAGACTTTCTCAGTAAATATAGACCTAGGTCGTCCAACTTAACGATCGCTGCCACAAGTCCGTAAACCCCGACCGTAATCGCAATAGCTAAAGCCGAAATAACCATCACTTGCGTTTCAAAAGCCGCTTCTTTAACCGAACCAAGTGCAATAACAACAATCTCTGCAGAAAGAATAAAGTCAGTACGAATAGCGCCTTTAATTTTTTCTTTTTCAAGCGCAATAATATCGACATTTTCTTTATTAACTGCCTCAATCACCGCTTGATGTTCTTGTGCCAATGCTTGTTGGCTATGGACAAACTTATGAAAAACCTTTTCAAAGCCTTCGAAACAAAGAAATAAACCACCAATAACTAATAAAACCGTGATCAAAGGCGGCATAAATGCACTGATCAGTAAAGCAGAAGGCACTAAGATCAATTTATTTAAAAAAGAACCTTTAGCAACCGCCCAAACAACAGGCAACTCTCTATCAGCTTTAACACCCGAGACTTGTTCGGCATTTAACGCTAAATCATCACCGAGCACACCAGCAGTTTTTTTAGCTGCAACTTTCGATAAAATAGCTACATCATCGAGTACCGTTGCTATGTCATCAATTAATGTTAATAAACTCGAACCTGCCACTGTCAATTCCTTTTATCGGGTTAGCCTATAGCATTACTTTTTCAATAATGACTTTAAATCTGCAAATGGATTATATGTTGCGGTATCTTGATTACTATCGCCAGCTTTAACTTCTGTTTGATAATTTGCATGTTCGGTATATTTGGCATGTTCATTATCGTGACAATAGATGCAAAGTAATTCCCAGTTACTACCATCATTAGGATTGTTCGTATGATCATGGTCCATATGATGCACTGTTAACTCTTTAATATTGGAATATTCAAACGCACGCGCACAGCGACCACATACCCATGGATATAATTTTAATGCGCGATCACGGTAACCTTGCTCTTGGCGTTTATAATTAAGGCTAGAGCCTAATTTATCTGAAGACATAATATTAACTTTTTCAATAACTAATGCCGTTATTGTATGAGTAAGATCGTATAACTGCAATACGATAAAGTTAATCAGCTGGCCAACTCAACGTTGCTAATCAAGATCACACAGCACCTTAAGCCGATTTAACACTGGTCAGCTCTCTTTACATATTAACCATTACTTGCCATTATATTTAACAAAATAACAATAAGGCACTGTCATGAAAACAGTCGAAGTACAACTCGCAAACTACAAAAGTGTGCATTTTAATAAACATAATATTAAAACTCATTTTATTGGCATACCACTTATCGTATGGGCTATTACCTTATTACTGAGCTTACAGAGTATCACCATTGCAATCGATGATAATGTACTAACTTTTACCCCTGCGATGGTGCTACTTAGCATCAGCGTAGTTTATTATTTTACCTTACACGCGAAATTAGGCTTTGGCATGCTGATTTATGTGCTCGTTAACATTTACCTTGCTAGCTTAGTGTCGACAATGGAATATGCCTTCTGGCTGGCCATAGCTACCTTTATTATTGGCTGGATAATTCAATTTATTGGCCATATTTACGAAAAAGCTAAACCGGCATTTTTAGATGACATTATGGGCTTGGTTATCGGGCCGCTATTTCTGATGGCTGAAGTATATTTTGCCCTTGGCTTAGAAAAGAAATTGCATAATGAAATTACGCCAATGGCAATAGAAAAACGTCGCTTACTTGAAAGCACTAAATCGTAATTTTTAATATTTTATATTACAGAATATTTGTTTAATAAAACTTATCGAGTGGATTATTTTATTAAGAAAGACTATTTAACCTCAGCTCGGGATAAGAATTAATTAAATTGAACTAAGTGCCCGTTCCACGATCCGATCTTTCGACCAAGAAAAAACAGAAAGATAATAAGGAACGGGCATGAATAAACTAGTTGAAATATTCTGTGATGTCGATGATTTTTGTCGCGTATTTATCCCACAATGGGAGAAACAATTAATTGCTGATGGAAGTATCAAGCGAAATCGTCCATGCCGTATGGCTATGAGTGAGATAATCACTATATTAATTGCTTTTCATACATCAAATCATCGCGACTTTAAAAATTATTATAAAGGTTATATTACTAAGTTTTATCGTTCACATTTCCCTAGCTTATTGAGCTACACTCGATTTTTAGAAGTGATGCCTAAAGCGGTCGTTCCACTTTCTAGCTACTTTTCAATACTTAAAGGTGAGTCTACAGGTATTGAGTTTATTGACTCTACAAGCATAAAAGTATGCCATAACTTAAGAATTCCTAGACATAAAACATTTGACGGTATAGCCGAACGGGGCAAAGGAACAATGGGTTGGTTTTATGGGTTCAAACTACATTTAGTCACTAACTTTAGAGGTGAAATAGTTGAGGCTAAATTAACTACTGGCAATGTTCACGACACAAAGCCCGTATTAGCCTTAGCTAAAAACTTAAAAGGGAAGTTATATGCAGATAAAGGCTATATAAGCAAAAAATTAACAGTTGGTTTGAAGGAAAAAGGAGTTGATTTGATAACAACCGTGCGCCGTAATATGAAAGCCAAAGCTATGTCGTTATGGGATAGAGCAATGTTATCTAGACGGTTTATTATTGAAACGATAAATGATCAATTGAAGAATATATCTCAAATAGAGCATTCGCGTCATCGTAGCCCTAATAGTTTTATGTTGAATTTACTGGCAGGTTTAGTGGCTTATTGCCTTAAAGAAAATAAGCCAACCCTTAATATTAGTGACGTAGAGAAGAATGCTATGGTTAGGGCTTAACCCGATCTGAGGTTATTTAGCATTGCCTAGCATCATTTTACCTTTAAGCGCACTAGCCTAAGTATTTTGTCTTACGGCAATATAAGCAGCTAAATCTATTGCGTTTAAAGGTTTTGAATATAGATAACCTTGAATTTTATCACAACCTAATGCTTGCAAGGTATTAGCTTCAGCTTCATTTTCAACGCCTTCAGCTAGCACTTCGAGGCCGAGATTATTTGCCATGGCAATAATGGTTTTAACTAACACCGCACTTTTCGTTTTCTTATCCAGATCAATAACAAAGCTACGATCTATCTTTAACTTGTGTAACGGCATGGTATTTAAATATTCTAATGATGAATAACCGGTACCAAAATCATCAATGGCAATTGAAAATCCACACTGACTCAGTTTATTTAAGATCTCGATACTGGCATTAGGGTCTTGTAATAATGAAGTTTCAGTGATTTCCAACTCAATTTGACTAGGTAAAACCTGAAATTCATTTATACAGCGCATTAAATTATCATAAAAACGATGAACTAATAGCTGTTGCGGTGAAATATTGATACTCACTTTAGCAATATTTAGCCCCTGTTTATTCCATTGCGCAACTTGGTTAAACACTTGTCGAATAATATTTTCACCTAAAGACACCATCAATCCATTAGATTCAGCAATAGGAATAAACTCGACCGGAGAAACCGTTCTATTCAGCGCTTTAGAGTGCCAACGAACTAAAGCTTCAACCGCAAAAAGTTCTCCAGATAAACGGTTTATTTGGGGCTGATAAACCATGGTGAATTCTTCAGCATGTAGCGCTTTTGTCATGGCATTATGAATTTTCTGCACATCACTAAATTGCTGATTAATTTGGGGGGTAAAAACGGCAAAAGTATTGTTTTGTTGTCGACTAATACTGGACAATGCTGAGAACGCATTATCAATCAAAGTTTCAATATCATTACCGTGTTCAGGAAAGTCACAAACACCGATCCTAAAGTTACAATAAATTTCACCTCCAGCCACCTCGTATAATTTAGACAGTGCTGAGGTCAGTGCCGTTAGCAATTGCTTATTATCATCTTCGCTCAACTGATAATAAGCGATATAACGACTCTCTGAAAAGTTGCCAAGCAAGGAGCGTTCGGTTAACTGCAATTGAATGCGCTCTTTTATTTTATTTTGTAGTAAATTAACTGTTGTTGCCGGATATGCCGCAGTAATACGATTAAAGTTTTCCATATTAATAATTAACAAGCGACCTGGAATATTAAATGGCAGAAAGTCTTGAGTAATTTGTTGTTTAAAGTGCTTTTTACTGGGTAAACGCGTAACACTATCGAGTTCAAGATAGTTAAAAAGCGGAGCGAGTAAATGCCGATTGGATAAATACAAGGCAAACATCACCACAATATAAATCAACAAGAACTTTATCAGTAACGTCAGCGTATCTTGGTAAATTTTTTGTGATATTGCGGCTTTAGGTACGGCAAAAACAATACGGCTAGCGATATGGTCAATTGAATTTGTTATATAGAAAAGCTGCTCTGAAGAGCTTGTTGCTGTTCTTAATCCTGTGGTAATACCCTGCTTAATAATACTTTTGACTTCATCCTGCCAAATTAAGTCAACATTTTGTATTTTCGGTAAATCAACGTTACCGTCCTGATCAACTAAAAATGCCTTACCGGCCATGCCCAGATCAATATCACTTAGTACTGCTAAGACATAATCGAACTTAAGATGAGCGGTGGCTAAACCGACAAACTTGCCGTGTTGTGTTATTGGTGATGTTACAGCTAGCAGTGGTTGCTTATCATTATCAACACTGATGTAAGGTTTACCAAACCGGGCTGTTTTAGCTTTTTTACCTTCAATATACCAAGGACGATTTCTGGGGTCATAGCCAACAGGCACTTGCCAGTTGGCTATGCCATAGTAACCGTCTGAATCCATGACATAGCCTAAATATTCTAAGCCATTATGATTAGGGTGGCGTTTCAAAAAGTATTCAAAGCCCGGATGTTGTTCAAGTTCAACATCTGACAAGTCAAGATGTAAAGCAAAGTGATTGACTTGCTCTATCGTCTTTTGCGTTAAATAATTTAACTTAACCGCGACTAAATTTGCTTTTAGCTGTATTTCTTGTTGAATCGCAACTTCTAAGCGGTTTTTTACATGGAAATAAGCCACCGTTGTTGAAGCTAATAGCCCAACGAGTAACAAGGCAACAAAGCTAACAATGAGTTTATTTTTATTACTGATCCGTAGCATCATATTTATACACGAAACCGGCTTGCTAAATCCTGCATTGAGGTTGCTAGGTAAGCTTGTTCTTTCGCTGTTGCAGCTATCTGCGCAGCCCCAGCAGCTGTCTCAGTTGATTTTTGTTCGATATCAACAATGTTCTGTGCTACATCTTGAGTTACCACTGATTGTTCTTCAATTGCAGTAGCAACTTGCTCTGTCATGGAAAAAATATGACCAATCGCTGCCGTTATCTCTTGCAAGGTACTTTCAACATTTTTTGAATTCTCAACCGCTATAATAGCTTTTTGTTGGCTATTTTCTATCACTTGGTGGGCAGCGCTAGCATCTGCCTGTAAGGAGCCAATAAATGCTTCTATTTCCGAAGTAGATTCTTGGGTTCGTTGAGCCAAGGTTCGAACTTCATCAGCAACAACAGCAAAGCCTCGGCCTTGCTCTCCTGCTCTTGCAGCTTCAATAGCAGCATTAAGCGCTAATAGATTTGTTTGCTCTGCAACCGACTTAATAACGTCAACCACTTTAGTTATATCGCTGCTACTGGCATGTAAGCTATTAATCTTTTGCGCTAAACTGTCAATTTCTGCAGACAATACTTCAATGGAGTCATAAGATATTTTTACCACATCAAGACCACTTTTTGCTTGGCTATCAGCCTCTTTTGTCGAATCTGCTGTAACTTGCGTATTATTGGCAACCTCTTTCACTGTTGCAGACAGTTGCTCGACCGCAGCCGCTATAACGCCTATTCCTTGTTGCTGTTCCATTAATGTCTGAGCATTATATTCACATGTGGTGGAGGTTTCTTCGGCAGCGGCCGATAAAGTTAAACTAGCATTCGAAATTTCATTAATGGTATTTGAAAACTGCTCTAGGGTGAGATTTAGTGCAATAGATATTTGTCCTAGCTCGCTCTTCCCTTGTAGCTTTGTTCGCACTGATAGATCATTTTCATTACGTACCATGCCCAATACATGGGTCAATTCATTTACTCGCGAGGTTAAATCTTTAATTGAGGCTATGGTGATTATTAGCACTAAAAATAAGACAATGACGGTAGTAATCACATCAAAAAGTAGGGCATTAAATGCTCTAGTATGAGCAGTTTCCGCTAAGGTCAGTAAATTATTAGCCACTCTATCTTCAACATCTTTCAACTGCCCTATTCTCAGTGTTGCCTGTTGAAACCAATAGACGGCATCAACAGAAAAGTCAGCCTTGCTATTCTCTGCTATCTTACGTAATTTTATCACTTCCTTGGCGGCCGGATGAGACATTTTTTCTTGATAATAGCGAATATTTTCAGCGTTAGTCGACGCTAGGAAGTTAGCCATATAAGTATTTTGCTCAGTGACTAAGGAGATAAACCGCACAAATATACCGGTTTTAAATTCATCTAAAGCAAAAGTATTACTCATCACCGCCCGTTCAATGCCGGCACGCTCCTTACCTTGCAAAAAGTTATAATATGCCATGGTTTGCTTGGTAAGATTAGCATCAGTACTGAGTTCAGCAATCAGCGTTGAAACAGACAACAACTTGCTATTAAGATTGGTGTAATAGCTAATCGCTTTTGCGCTATCTATATCTAAGCGACTCACTCTTGTTCGTATAGCATCAAGTTTTGCTAGCTCTGTCGCTATATCTTTATTTAATGCAATAATGAGCTCATGTTCAAAGCTGTTAATCGCTAAAAAAGCATTACGCTTAGTTTTTTTAACATCGCTTGCGATACGTTGCTTATTGAGTTCATTGCTGAAGCTTTGCCCTTTCGAGCCTAAATATCCAGCGGTGGCTCCTCGCTCTTTTTGTAATTCGTGAACAAGTTCACTATAAGTGATGGAAAGTCGAGTCAACTGAGCCAAGCTTTCCATCTCATGATTAGCAGTATAGTGTTGTTTGATGGTTAAAGTACTTAACCATATAAAGCCAAGAAGTGGCAATGCCAGCAAGAGAAATATTTTGTTTTTGAAAGAAATATCAGAAAACGTCACAACTTATCCTTTTAATAAGAGTAATTTAAAGTTTTAGGAGTAAGTTACACAAAAGCGAAAGTCAAAGGTAGGTGAAAGAATAAATTTAACGATAAGTTAAAAGTAACTCTATCACTTACTTATGGTTTGATTTTTGATATAAATCAACTATTTTCTTAAAACAAAGGTAAATCATTATTATAGAAAATTATTTAAAACTAGCAATCATTCATTAGTCTAATGTACTCAGGTTAAAGTTCGTTATAGAGCGTAGAGTCTAACTTGTATAGCAAGCTATAATATTAATAAATGCCTAGCAAGACATGATATTAGAAAGCGAATGTTAGCACTAGCTTTAATATATCTAAGCCACCTCAGTATGACTATATAATGTTATACCAAGTTTATTAAGTTTCTTTCCACTCAGCGCTTACCAGCGTTGATTTTAAAAGACTTACAGGCCGTGTTATTGATTTCGATAAGGCTCTCACAGGGATGTGAGTCATTAGAACAACGCAGGAGCAGTTGTCGAGAATAACCATTATCTTCAATCAATGCCTTGCCTACATGGGACGTAGGTACTTAGGTCCAGTCTGGAACTGTGAACCTGTGCCGCTAAACCTTTAAATTTCACTGAGTGGGAACAAACTTAGTAAAATGGGTATTATTTATGCCAAATTCCCGGTTCTACTTTACCTTGAAAAATAATATCCGTGCTTTTAAACTCCATACTAGCGGCACTGACATTTTCAATTTTACGCTTAGCATTATAGTCACGGGTTAATGCAACAATGGTCGGTGTAAGTTGAACAATGGCGACAACATTAACTAAAGTCATAAGCCCTAAGGCAACATCGGCCATACTCCATACTTGTTTCAAACTCGCGCTCGCTCCCCAAAACACCATGGCCAAATACATGACGGTATACAAGCTACGACCAATCTTGTTATCAAGCTTAAAAAAGTGCAAGTTACTTTCGGCATAAGCATAATTTGCAACAACCGAAGTAAAAGCAAATAAACTGATCGCCGCAGAAACGAAATAAACACCATTTTCACCTAAGTGATGAGTAATAGCATTTTGCGTTAAACGAATACCTTCCATTTCGCCACTAATATTGATATCAGCAAGCAAAATAATAACCGCAGTACAAGTACAGAGCACCATAGTATCTAAGAATACCCCTAACATCTGCACATAACCTTGGGTGACGGGATGATTAGGTACTGGCCTAGCACTAGCAGCAGCATGCGGTACACTACCGGCCCCAGCTTCGTTAGAATATAAGCCGCGTTGAATACCATTTTTGATAGCAGCGCCTAACATACCAGCCCCAGCCTCTTGCAAGCCAAAAGCAGAGCTTATAATGTCATATAACATCGCGGGTACTGCCGATATATTCATCAGCGTGATAGTCACGGCGACTAAAATAAAGGCAAGCCCCATAAAAGGGACAATTAGCTCAGCAAAGCGTGCTATACGCTTTAATCCACCCAGTACAATGGCGCCAGCAAGCAGGGTGATCACCGCACCGGAATAGATACTTGGAATATTAAAAGCATGATTTAACGAATCAGCAATGGTATTGGCTTGCATCGCACTAAAGCTAAAACCATAACCTAAGAATAAACAGAGTGAAAATAGAATAGCCAACCAACGTTGGTTAAGGCCTTGTTGAATATAATAGGCGGGGCCACCTCGGTATTCTTTCTGGTCATCACTAACTTTATAAAGCTGACCTAAAATACTTTCAGCAAAGCCTGTCGCCATGCCGAGTAAAGCGATCATCCACATCCAAAAAATTGCACCACTCCCCCCAAGTGATATTGCTACCGCAACACCGGCTAAATTGCCGGTCCCTACGCGAGCTGACAAGCCAATAAATAACGCTTGTAGAGAACTTATTCCTGAATTTTCTGTTTCGTCATCATTTGCTTTTCCGCTGTTTTTCATCACAGAAAACATATGACGGAAGTTAAAAATTTGCACCAATTTTAACTGGTAAGAAAACCAAAATCCGGCAAACAGCAAGACATAAATAAGCAGTTGCCCTTCACCCCACAAAATATTATTGATGCTCGCAACAATCTCTTCAAAACTCATCATAGTTAATTCTCATTCCGTATGTTTTCTTCTCTATGGCTCTAGCGTATTTAACATAGTTAATAGTTACTGCTAATAAGCGAAGAGAAAGCAATTTAATAACAGCTAGCTTCGATACTAGTTCCTTGCGGGCTCACTTCAATGGTCGAATGTTTAATGGCATATTTTTTTTCTAACATGCCCTTAATTTCGGCTAAATTAACTTGCTCAGTATCAGCGGTAAGCTCCAGCTTACACTCTAAAAAAAATTTATGTTCATCGAGTTGCCAAACATGAATATCATACGCATTACTGATAAATAAATTTAATTCAATATCAGCTTTAATCTCATTGATATCACATGCTTCTGGCACGGCTTGCATCAATATTTTAATACTTTCAAGCGCAAGTAAGCCGCCATGATAAAGCACGTAAATAGAAATTAAAATGGTGGCAACAATATCAACAACATACCATTGATAAAGTATAATCAAGATACCGGCAACAATGACCGCAACAGACGCTAAGGCATCAGAAACATTATGAATAAAAGCAGCCCGTAAATTCATACTATCTTTAGCACCAGACATGTAGGTTAATACGGCTGTCACAATATCAATCACCAATGCAATCCCTGCAATATAAATCACTAACCAGCCATTAATTTCAGTCGGACTAAAGTATTTGCTTATGGCTTCATAAATAAGATAAAGGCCGACAATAATAAGCGTAATGCTGTTAATTAATGTCCCGATAATTTCTGCTCTTTGATAACCAAAGGTCATATTTTCATCAGCATTTTTTGCTGAAATTTTTCGAGCGAATATGGCAATAACAATCGCGCCTGCATCACTTAAATTATGCAAAGCATCAGCAATTAACGATAAACTCCCCGAAAGCACGCCGCCCACTATTTGTACAATCGTCAATAAAACATTAATAAAAACCGCTAATGTCAGTTTACCGTTAGCAGTATGAGAATGACCATAAGAATGGCGGTGAGAATGAGACATACTGACCTCTTAAATGATACTAACGCTTATATTAAAAATAAAGTCATAACATGAACCCAGCTTAACAAGCTCATGTTATAACAATAATTCTTTATCTTTAATCGGTAAAGTCTAGCGTTGTAAACTGGCTATTTTTGTTTTTGAAAACCAACTAAAAAGCACAGGTAAAACAAATAAAGTCAGCAAGGTTGCTGTCACTAAACCGCCAACAATAACGCTAGCTAATGGTCGTTGAATTTCAGCACCGACCCCATTTGACATTAGCATAGGAATTAAGCCCAACGCAGAGGTTATAGCCGTCATTAATACCGGACGCAGGCGTGAAGTGGCACCTTCAAAAACAGCGATTGGTGTTGCCAAACCATCTCGAATTCGCTGATTAATACTCTCCACCATCACCACGCCATTTAACACCGCAACACCAAATAAGGTAATAAAACCAACAGAGCTAGGCACTGACAAATACTGACCTGAAATGTATAACGAAAATACACCACCGATAATCGCTAAGGGCACATTAACCAGGATTAACATGGCTTGGCCTGTCGAGCCAAAGGCAAAATATAATAATAATGCAATTAACCCTAATGACACAGGTAAAACAATCGCTAAACGCGCTTGGGCTCGCTGCTGATTTTCAAATTGACCGCCAATAGCCACCGAGTAACCTGCAGGTAATGCAACATTCTCCTCAATAACAGCGCGGATGTCAGCAACCACACTGCCCATATCTCGGCCTTGTACATTAGCTTGAATGACCACACGACGTTGAACATCATCACGACGTACTTGCGGTGGCCCTGATTCTAGAGAAATATTAGCAATATCGCCTAAACGTACCCAAGCCCCCGTAGGTGACTGCAAGCGTAACTCCGCAATAGCATCACGACTATTTCGGCTTTTTTCTTGCAAACGCACATAAATATCATAACGTTCATTGCCATTAATGACTTGTCCTGCTGTGGTGCCACCAATACCATTTTTAACCACTGACATAACGTCGCTAACAGAAAATCCAAACCGAGACAATTGCTGCCTATTCGGTTTAATCACCAACTGCGCCTCGCCAATAATTTGCTCCATAGCGACATCACGAGCTCCGTCAACCGTTTTCATTACCGCCGCTATTTCTTGACCTTTTGCGGCAAGAACAGCTAAATCAGCACCAAAGAGTTTAATCGCTAACTGTGCTTTAACGCCTGAAAGCAGCTCATCAACTCGGGTAGCAATAGGTTGTGAGAAGTTCAGTAACAAGCCCGGAAATTGTTCTAATTCAATTTCCATCAAACGCTGTAATTCATAACGATCTTTGGCGCTGGTCCATTCACTAACCGGCTTTAAGCCAATATAAATTTCAATATTATTAACTGGCTCTGGATCACCACCGATTTCGGCACGCCCCATACGACTTAACGTATAGTCAACTTCAGGAAATTTCATTAGTTTCTTTTCTAAAATTGGTGCTACTTTTAAGGCCGTCTCTAAACTAGACGACGGCGCTAGTGTTGCCCTTAAGTTAATGGTGCCTTCTTCTAGCTCTGGCACAAACTCGGTGCCAATTTGTGGTACTAAAGCAATAGCACTGAGCAGTAATACCATAGATGACACTATCACCACTGTAGTATGTTGCATCGCTACAGCTAAGCTTTTGCGATACCAACGCTCTAGCGGGCGTAAAATTATACTCTGACGTTCCTGAATACCATTTTTGAACAGGTAAGTCGCCATTGCAGGTACAATAATTAAAGCAACAAAAATGGCCGATATAACCGCTAAAATAATACTAATCGCCATAGGTTGAAATAATTTAGCTTCAACCCCTTCAAAGCTGAATAACGGCATAAAGACCACCAAAATAATCGATGCAGCAAAAAATATCGGTCGCGCAACCTCTTTACCTGCCTGCTTTAACCGCAATGGCATACCATGACGGTCATGTGCAACATCATGAGGGTCGCTAGTTTTACATTCACCCAGCGCAAACGAGCGAGCATTTGAGCCTTCAGTACTTTCATTACGCGCTATTGCATCAGCTAGATGTGAATCATCAGGTCTATTCAGATGCTTAAACATATTTTCAACCATCACCACCGAGCCATCCACCAACATACCAATAGCAACGGCAATACCACCAAGTGACATCAAATTAGCTGATAAACCTAAATATGACATGATCATTAAAGTAATAGCGATTGAAATTGGAATTGAAATTAACACTAAGAATGTTGCACGTAAATTCATTAAAAATAATGCTAAAACAATAGCAATAAAGATAAATGCAAGAATAAGTGAGTCAACCACGGTACTAACCGCTTTAACAATTAAGTCTGATTGGTCATAAAAAGGCTCAAAGCGCACGCCTTTAGGTAACGCTTGCTCAATAAGAGGTAAGCGCGCGTTAATACCGTCAATAGTCGCCTTGGTATTCGCCCCCATACGTTTAAGTACAATGCCTGAGACCACTTCCCCTAAACTTTCACTTTCGCCGTTTTCTGTACGTCGAGTCATGGTTACCGCGCCTTGGCGAATTTCACTACCTAATTCAACAGTTGCAACATCAGCGACAGTAATAACCGTACCAGCAACTGTTTTCACTGGAACTTGCTGAATATCCCTCAGACCTGCTTCACCACCACTGAACCAACCCGTGCCACGAATCACTAATTGTTCTTGGCCTCGATTCATATACCAGCCGCCAACATTACTATTATTATTGTCTAATGCGCGCACAATATCGTCTTGCGTAAGCTCATAAGAAAGTAACTTACTGGGCTCAACATTGACTTGATATTGGCGAACATTACCGCCAAAAGACAAAACATCGGTCACACCATCAACAGGCATCACTAATAGTTTCACTATCCAGTCATTTAGACTACGCAGCGCCATAGCATCATAGCCAGCATCTTTATCGGCAATAAGTAGATATTGAAATACTTGTCCTAAACCCGAAGTATTTGGCCCCATTTCTGGTGTCCCGACCCCTATGGGGATCAATTCTTTAGCTGCCTGTAAGCGCTCAAAAACTAATTGTCGGGCAAAGTAAATATCTGTGCCCTCTTTAAAAACAACCGTAACGCCAGACAAACCCGTTTTTGAAATTGAACGCACTTGTTCAACATCCGGCATAGCGTACATTACCGCTTCAATGGGATAGGTAATAAGTTGCTCGACTTCTTCGGCTGCTAAACCTGGTGCTTCAGTATTCACGGCTACCTGCACGTTAGTAACATCAGGAAAAGCATCCAGATTTAGTTGCGGAATGATAAACACCGAAGCTATCAAGGTCGCTATTAACATCAACATCACCAACAAGCGATTATTGACCGAAAAGTCGATCATTTTATTAAACATAATATTCTGCTCCTTTTTTATTCGCTATTGATAAATGTTTAGTGGCCATGAGGGTCAAACCCAGCTTTTGCTATTTCTGAAGCGACAAAAAACGCTCCGCTTGTAACAATACGCGTTTGGGGAGCAATTCCTGTAATTTCACGATAACGCCCTAACGAACGACCTAGCTCGACTTCAACAGCAGTGAACTCGCCAGGATGATCTTCAACAAAGACGGTCCAATCACCATCACTTGAGCGCATCAATGCAGATTCAGGTACCGCGATAACTTTTTCAACGGTTTTAAAACTAAAACTGACATTAACAAACATACCGGGATGCAAACGGTCATCGATATTTTTTACCGATAAACGTACGATACGCGTGCGTGTTTTAGGATCTATGGTGTGGGCTTCTTGAATAACCGTTGCAACAAATGATTGCTCTGCCATATCAACAATCGCTTGTGTGCCTTTAGGTAAATTCAGCTGTTTGTTTGGCGATACACGTGCTTCAACCCATAACTCACTCTCATCGGCTAACACCATAATGGCATCACCTGCAGAAACACGTTGACCTTGAGAGAAATCATCACTAAGTACCGCACCTGCGCGCTGTGCAATTAAGGTGTATTGACCCAGCTCACCTAAATCAGTGCTTGCAGCGGTATCTTTTATCACTTGTGCAATAGCATTTTCAGTCAAGCCAAAGGCTTTCAAACGACTATAAGCTGAAATGTAATCAGTTTGAGAGCTCAATAAACGGCTTTCACTGACGGTTGCTTTACCCAATTTCTTATTTCGTTGCCAGTCATTATAAGCAACACGATAAGTCGCTTGCGCTTCAGCAACAGACTCACTAAATAAAGTCACCAAGGCATCGCCTTTTTCAACATGCTGCCCTAAGGTGGCATGGCGAGAAATAACCACTGATTCAGTACGTGGTGAAACGATATAACTTTTATATCCATTGGCTTTAATTTCGCCTGGCGCATAAACATTTTCAGTAAATACCTGAGCAGAAATTGCGCTAACGCTAATACCGGCAATTGCCATTTTTTCAGGGCTAAAACTGCTCCCTTGCTCATGAGCTTCACTACCGCTACCATTAACGGGTATAACATTTTGCGCAGAGTTTTCTGCACTATGTTGATGTGACTCTTCATCTGCCTCATTGTTATGTTTACTATCTAAGGTATCTATTTGATGCTCTGCGCCAATAACTTGGTTATTTTTTTGCTGTGCTGATATTGATGATGTTTTCTTGATTGCCTTACTTTCATCATGTTTATGGCCAACATAAGACTCAGCTACTGCGCTTTCAAATGCAGCAGCGGATGCACTCAGCACTGTACTTAATAAGATACTCGCACTTAAGGTAATGATTAAAACAGTTTCAAAGCTGATTTTTAATGTCAACTGCTCAACATCTAAGGTGTTAATCTTGGTTATATTTTCAATACGTCTTTTCATGTTCATTGAGTCCTAAAATTTTTTGCTGGAGGCGAGATAAAGTCAATAAGTTGCCCTGATTGTGTCAGCGCATCGATAAGGGCCAATTGATAAGCCTCTTGCATATCAATACCGGCTAACTTTCCATCCGATATTTGTTGTATTGACATTAAGTAGTCGTTGGTATTAATTTCACCACTACGCCATAACTTTGCGATAAGCATATCTGACGAAGTTTGTTCATCAGCCATCAGCTGCTGCCAGCTTTCAAACCTTTTTTTGTACTCACGCACCGTGCTGATTGAAGCTTTAAGCTGATATTTTTTCGCCTGCAGCAATGCTTTAAGCTCTGACTCTATCGCGAGCGCCGATTGACTTGCAGCTCTTGCCTCATTGCTATAATCGTTACGAATATTTAAAGGAATAGAAACATTTAAACCCACCGTACTTTCACCTGCAGATTTACCCGCACTAACACCAAAAGTAGGCTCAGCTTTAGTATCTAAATTAACTAATCGAGCATTTTGTTTGGCAATTTGCCTGCGAGCATGTTGTGCTAAAACTAAGGGATGTCTTTGAACACTATCTAAGGGGAATACAGTAGGTAAACTTTGCCAAAACTGATCAGGAATACTTATTTCTTGGTCATTTAAGCTCGGTATAAACTGCTGCGCCATTATTTTTATCTGCTCAAATTCTGCGACCAATTTAGCGGTATCACTGTACTTCTGCCCAAGTGAATATAAAGCTAACTGGCTATCAAGCGGTCCCAAGTCACCTACAGCTTGGCGCTCTTTTACTTGTGCAATCAATATATATATACCTTGCTCTTGTGCTAAAGCCAGCTCACTACGTTTTGCAGAACTCGCGTATTGCACAAGTGCCTTTAACGTTTCAGCTATGATTGATTGCCATTTAGCCCGATAAGACTGCAATGCTGACTTTACTTGAAAGTCAGCAGTTTTAGCCCGAACGTTAGCCTTATCCCACCAATCAAATGTTTGATTAATCGCAAGACTATAATTGGTAAAGTCACCCTCTTTTTCGACACTACTGGCTAATTCAGGATTATAAAGTGCTTGTCTAAGCCCGTTGGCTTGTGAATATTTACTTGCCATTATCTGTCGTTGAGCCACTAACGTTGGGTGTTGTGATATCTGTGCTATTAACGTTTTACGCCAATGCTGACCTTGCGCTAATATGTTTCTATTCATTGAAATACTAGGTAAAGCAGAAGCTTGCTCTGCAAAAGTTACATTTGAAGAACCGCTAAAAATTACAGCCATAGCGAGGCTGCTGATATTAAACTTACTCATTTTAATACTCTTAATTTTATTTTTTAAGATCGTAAATCGAGCAACTCAGTTTGTTCTTTGTCGGCAGCGGTTAAATTTATAACCATACTTTCTCGCAGGTTAATTAACCTCAGATCGGGTTAAGCCCTAACCATAGCATTCTTCTCTACGTCACTAATATTAAGGGTTGGCTTATTTTCTTTAAGGCAATAAGCCACTAAACCTGCCAGTAAATTCAACATAAAACTATTAGGGCTACGATGACGCGAATGCTCTATTTGAGATATATTCTTCAATTGATCATTTATCGTTTCAATAATAAACCGTCTAGATAACATTGCTCTATCCCATAACGACATAGCTTTGGCTTTCATATTACGGCGCACGGTTGTTATCAAATCAACTCCTTTTTCCTTCAAACCAACTGTTAATTTTTTTGCTTATATAGCCTTTATCTGCATATAACTTCCCTTTTAAGTTTTTAGCTAAGGCTAATACGGGCTTTGTGTCGTGAACATTGCCAGTAGTTAATTTAGCCTCAACTATTTCACCTCTAAAGTTAGTGACTAAATGTAGTTTGAACCCATAAAACCAACCCATTGTTCCTTTGCCCCGTTCGGCTATACCGTCAAATGTTTTATGTCTAGGAATTCTTAAGTTATGGCATACTTTTATGCTTGTAGAGTCAATAAACTCAATACCTGTAGACTCACCTTTAAGTATTGAAAAGTAGCTAGAAAGTGGAACGACCGCTTTAGGCATCACTTCTAAAAATCGAGTGTAGCTCAATAAGCTAGGGAAATGTGAACGATAAAACTTAGCAATATAACCTTTATAATAATTTTTAAAGTCGCGATGATTTGATGTATGAAAAGCAATTAATATAGTGATTATCTCACTCATAGCCATACGGCATGGACGATTTCGCTTGATACTTCCATCAGCAATTAATTGTTTCTCCCATTGTGGGATAAATACGCGACAAAAATCATCGACATCACAGAATATTTCAACTAGTTTATTCATGCCCGTTCCTTATTATCTTTCTGTTTTTTCTTGGTCGAAAGATCGGATCGTGGAACGGGCACTTAGTTCAATTTAATTAATTCTTATCCCGAGCTGAGGTTAATTAACATGGTAGTCAACGTAGCGATTCATAGCGCGGAAAAACGCACATACAAATCATATCGAGACAAACTAATATCTTGATTTACAATAGGTATAAATTAACGGTAAGTTAAACTATTGGGGGGCGATGTTCGGGTGATATTAAAAATGAAAATAACGCAGTTTTACCAGCGATGACATTGTCGTTGCCTTTGTATAACTGACTTGATGCTTCGCTACAGGCAATATAAACACCTGATAGTGCGTGGCAATGGCAGCAATGATGACAATCAAACTTTTCTTGTCCATCATTATCAACACTCGTTTGATTATAAGCCGTATTTAATGTGCCTTCAGGATGGGATTTATGTGAAGCATCCAAACTACGGTGGGATAATATTTGCTTAGAATTCGTTTTTTGATGAAGACTATGAGCATCAAAGGCAGCAGCAATCGTTTGACTAGCAAACAATAATAACAACATTATGATTAATATGCGATTAAACACAGCTATAGCTCTCTTAAAAACGAAGTAATAGTTTAAGTTAATTACTCGCTGGCTTCAACCACACTAAATTTCGTACTTAATAGACCTATTGAGCTAAGCAGTAAATTTACCTTGTTAACAACAAATAAACGTACCGATAAAAATCAAAAAAAATACAAACAATTATGAGTTTTCGTTTTGTGTTTTTATAAAAACTGTCGATGCTATTACTGTACAGTTCTTAACAATTAAGCGCTATTTAAGCTAATTTATTGTGAACTTCATCAATGTATTCATTTAACCATAGCTGTGCATCAGCTTCATTGTCAAAATACTGAATATTTTGTTGAGCTTTTGATTTTACCAATGTCCGCTCGATAGCAATAAGCGCCGGAGAAGTAAATATTAAGGCCTTGGCAACCATATTGGTATTATTGAGCCAAGCATTAAAGTTATCTGACTCTGCAAATACTTCAGGGGTACCACCATCAAACGCCAGCAAATTCATCATAATCGTAAATGGCGCTTGTTCATAAGCCAGCACGCAATTTTTCAATTCAACCACGACTGCTTTTGCGCCTATATCATTAAAAGCGCCGCGTAAGACCAATTTAATAATGCTGCCATTAACTTCAATATCGAACTCACCATGCATTGCGTGCAATTTTATTTTCCAAGCAAAATTAAATATGAATTTCATCATTGCATTGAGCCAAACTATTTTCAATAAATTTAATTTAATATCGAGCTTATTTTTTTTAACTTATGATCAAGAACAACTGGCTACTTTGATTAAATTAGCATTTTTACTCATAGGCCATTAAGACAACCGGTTAAATTTGTAACAAGCACAGAAACAAAGTTTCTAAGTATTTTTCATGATTGAAATATTTTCAACACTAACGAGGTCTTTCGCTAAGTTATAGCAAGCTCGCATTATTCAAATTCGCAATTTACTTTACATAGAAAAGATATTTAAATGAAAAAATTACACTTTACAGCCCTGTTAACTTTACTCGCAATATCGCTAGGATTATTAGGCTGCAGTATTTTATTAATGGGTCATCACCGTCAAATTGCTTTAGCAACTGACTTTTTCGCTATCAGCAACTTGCTACCAGATGTTGTATTCAATCAACTCGCTGGTTTAGCTTTTATAGCGGCAGCAGCACTCTCAGTACTAGCAATCAAGCATATTGAATTAAGAGCAAAACTTGGCGCTCTCATTATTGGCATAAGCATCATTGCATTATTACCACTTTTAGGTAGCAGTATGTGGATTGAATCTTTAGGCGGATTTCCAGCTATTGGCTCAGGTCAAGGGGTAATTAAATATTTTGCCTTACTCTCGATCGGCATCTTTCTGACTAAACCTTACTTGAAAAGTCATAAAGCCATTTGGTTAAATGCTTTTCCTGTGGTATTGGTATTGCTGTGGATAGGTGGTATGAAGTTTACCTTACTTGAAGCGAAAGGCATTGAAGGTTTAGTGAGTAGTTCGCCTTTAATGGCATGGATGTATAGTTTTTGGGACATTCAAACCACATCAAACCTTATCGGTGTATACGATATGCTAGCGCTATCACTAGTAATATTAGCCATTTTTCAGCAAAAATTATTAATACCTGCTGTGCTCATGTCAGGTGCAGTGTTCGCAGTAACGCAAACCTTTTTCTTAAGTTTCTCAGGGGCATTATCAAGCGAAACATTGCTGACAACTACCGGGCACTTCCTGATTAAAGATTTATGGTTTATTGCCAATTTGCTTATTTTTACCACGTTAATTCGCAACAAATCAGCAAACTTAGCTTAGCATTCACAAACGCTCATTGTCGCCAACAGCTTTAAAAGTTGTTGTCGATATCGAGTATCTACAATAGCTTACTGACACAAATCACTAAAAAGTTGCTCTGCCAACTCATGCATTATTTCTGCTTCAGGATGAGTTTGCGCATAGGTGCGTAATCCATAAATCCCCATGATAAAAAATCGGGATAATTTTTCTGCCGAACGTTTTCCCGTTAATTCACCAGCCGTAATCGCTTGTCTAAATACCTCTGCGACTGACGATTGCCAATCAGCTAAATTTTCAATCAAAATACCCTGAACTTCATCATCTTGCTCTGCTAATTCATTTAACGCTTTAGTTAATAAACACGCTTGTGCTGCCTCACAGCTCAGACATTCTTGCACAATATGATCAAGGTATTTTTTCAATGCTATCAATACTGTACCTTGGCCAGCAAAAAAATATTCAAATTCAGTTGCTCGATCGGCACGATACTGACCTAGTGCTGCTAATAACAAGCCCCGTTTGTTTTCAAAAGCACAATATATAGAGCCTGGATGCAAGCCCGTAGCCGCTTTTAAATCTTGCATACTGGTTTTTGCATAGCCTTTGTCCATAAAAGCAATCATAGCGGCTCTAAGCACGGCTTCTTTGTCAAATTCAGCATTTCTCATGGTTCAATCGCCTTACACTACTGTATCAATGATGGCAGTGTACCCTTATTTGAATGTTTGTTCAAAATAATACTTGAACGCGCATTCAAATAAGGGTATCTTGAATGAATATTCAAGAAAGAGATATTGTCATGACTGAGAACCTATTCCAACCTTATGCCCTTAACGACACAATTACGCTAAACAATCGTATATTAATGGCGCCATTAACACGTTGTATGGCAGATGAAAATTTAGTACCAACTGAAGCGATGGCGCAATATTATGCGCGCAGAGCTGACGCGGGTTTGATTATTTCTGAGGCAGTTATTATTCGCCCTGATGGTCAAGGCTATCCAAACACTCCGGGGTTATTCAGCCCAGCGCAAATTAAAGGTTGGCAGCAAGTTACCAGTCAAGTACACCAAAATGGTGGCAAAATATTTGCCCAGCTTTGGCATACAGGTCGTGTAGCACATCCACACTTCTTTGCTCAAGGCGATGTGCTTGCGCCATCAGCAATCGCAGTTGAAGGCAGTGTACCTAGAATGCGTGAACTAACTTATCAAGTGCCAAAAGCAGTGACACAAGCAGATATCGACGGTCTAGTTAATGACTATGCACAAGCTGCAGAAAATGCTATTGCAGCTGGCTTTGATGGGGTAGAAATTCATGGTGCTAATGGCTACCTTATCGATCAATTTTTACATTATGGTAGCAATCAACGTAAAGATGAATACGGGATTAGCGCAGAAAACATGTCACGCTTCCCGCTAGCCGTTGTTGATGCAATTATTGCACGTATCGGAAATGAAAGAACCGCATTAAGAGTATCGCCAGCGGCCTACTTTAATATGCCGACAGACGCAAAAGATCGCACGGTATTCGATTATTTACTACCAGAACTCGAAAAAAGATCTTTAGCCTTCTTACACATAGGTATATTCGATGATGCGATGGAGTTCGATTACTTAGATGGTAAAGCTTCTAGCTATGTGAGAGCAAACTATAACAAGACCTTGGTTGGTGTAGGGAGTTACACTGCTGAAACTGCTAGTAAAGCAATTGCAGATGAACGTTTTGATTTAATTGCCATAGGACGCCCTTTTATTGCCAATCCAGATTACGTTGAAAAAATTCGCCAAGGTCAGGAAACCACGGCTTATTCAGAAGAGATGTTAACTAGCCTAGTATAATATTCTTCACACTATCGCAAGAAAAAAGGCCGATATAAATTTTATATCGGCCTTTTTAAATAATCATTATGGTTTTATTCGTAAGAGCGCTCTAACCAAGCAATTTGCATTTTTAAGTCGGCAATTTCATCATAAGCATCCGTTAATTGCTGCTCAATTGTTTTTGCCATATCCATAGCAATATCACTAGATTCAATTGCTTTTACAGTTTCTTCGTGAGACATCATGCTCTCCTATTCACGTTACACAACGGTATTATTACACATTAACTTTCATTTTACATGAAAAGCTGCAACTTAAATTTCATAACGAAAGTTAGCAATAGAAAACAGAAGGAAAACGAAACCAAAACAAAAGTTGAACCAGAGGTAAATATGAAAAATAGTAATTAAAATAAACCTGTCACTATTTTTGTCTGATTTGATTGATGCAACATCGAGTTTACTATTGATTTAACTATTCGCTATCCCCATAAACAACAAACATTTAACAATAAAATTTCCTATGCGCTTATTAAAATCTACTCAAGTTATCGATCTTCATCCTAATATTAACAACCGTTTTACCCGTAAAGCAACACGCGCTATTGTCATGAAAGGTGATGAGATTCTATTACTTTTTACCGCACGCTATCATGACTATAGTCTGCCTGGCGGCGGCATCGATGAAGGTGAAGATAATATAACCGGCTTAATTCGGGAATTACGTGAGGAAACCGGCGCCCATAACGTCACCAACATTCAAGAGTTTGGTTACTATGAAGAATACCGTAATTGGTATAAAACAGAGTTCGATATTGTTCACATGCTGTCTTATTGTTATACCTGCGATATTGACGCTGAATTACTAGCCCCAAAATTTGAAGCTCATGAATTACAAAATGGTATGCAACCTCTTTGGCTGAACATCCATGAAGCTATCAAGCACAATGAAGAGGTTATTAAAAATAGTAACAAAAAAGGCTTATCAATTGAGCGGGAAACTTTCTTACTTAAACGCATTGTTGCAGAGTTACTGTAATTCTATTAAGTAACCTCAGATCGGGTTAAGCCCTAACCATAGCATTCTTCTCTACGTCACTAATATTAAGGGTTGGCTTATTTTCTTTAAGGCAATAAGCCACTAAACCTGCCAGTAAATTCAACATAAAACTATTAGGGCTACGATGACGCGAATGCTCTATTTGAGATATATTCTTCAATTGATCATTTATCGTTTCAATAATAAACCGTCTAGATAACATTGCTCTATCCCATAACGACATAGCTTTGGCTTTCATATTACGGCGCACGGTTGTTATCAAATCAACTCCTTTTTCCTTCAAACCAACTGTTAATTTTTTGCTTATATAGCCTTTATCTGCATATAACTTCCCTTTTAAGTTTTTAGCTAAGGCTAATACGGGCTTTGTGTCGTGAACATTGCCAGTAGTTAATTTAGCCTCAACTATTTCACCTCTAAAGTTAGTGACTAAATGTAGTTTGAACCCATAAAACCAACCCATTGTTCCTTTGCCCCGTTCGGCTATACCGTCAAATGTTTTATGTCTAGGAATTCTTAAGTTATGGCATACTTTTATGCTTGTAGAGTCAATAAACTCAATACCTGTAGACTCACCTTTAAGTATTGAAAAGTAGCTAGAAAGTGGAACGACCGCTTTAGGCATCACTTCTAAAAATCGAGTGTAGCTCAATAAGCTAGGGAAATGTGAACGATAAAACTTAGTAATATAACCTTTATAATAATTTTTAAAGTCGCGATGATTTGATGTATGAAAAGCAATTAATATAGTGATTATCTCACTCATAGCCATACGGCATGGACGATTTCGCTTGATACTTCCATCAGCAATTAATTGTTTCTCCCATTGTGGGATAAATACGCGACAAAAATCATCGACATCACAGAATATTTCAACTAGTTTATTCATGCCCGTTCCTTATTATCTTTCTGTTTTTTCTTGGTCGAAAGATCGGATCGTGGAACGGGCACTTAGTTCAATTTAATTAATTCTTATCCCGAGCTGAGGTTAAGTAATTATTTTCTTATTTATGCATGACTGTATATACATTTGTTGTCAACACGGTAATCTGTTAACCAATAAAAAATGTCGCGATGTAAATTAGCATGATAAAAAAACTATTCTTCTTAATCACTTTATTAACTTATTCATTATTTTTCACTACTGCACTTGCGATGCCAACAGCATCACAAGCTGCTGTGGCCATGCCTGACAGTTTTAGCGCTGATGTTTCAGCGCAAATATTAGCCCAAGGTGGCAATGCCATTGATGCTGCTATCGCTGCGCAATTTGTCTTAGCTGTTACCCTACCTGAAGCAGGTAATATTGGCGGCGGTGGCTTTATGGTGATTTATAAAGATAATGTTGCCGATTTTCTTGATTATCGTGAAGTGGCACCAGCAAAAGCACATCGTAATATGTATTTAGATGAAAACGGTGATGTTATTCCTTTTCAGTCTTTATATGGCGTTTTATCATCCGGTGTACCGGGGACAGTAGATGGTATGTGGCAAGCGCATAAAAAGTATGGTTCACTACCTTGGAAAACTCTCGTTATGCCTGCAATAGCATTAGCTAAAGATGGCTTTGTTGTTCATGAAAATTTAGCCGAAAATATTAAATGGCGAATAGACAGCTTTAAAGAAGACGGCATACGCGTTAACTTTTCCAAACATTTTGCCCAGGCCAAAGCCGGTACTGTATTCAAACAAGCCAACCTAGCAAAAACCTTACTGCGCATTGCTGAACAAGGCCGTAATGGCTTTTATCAAGGGGAAACCGCA
Source organism: Colwellia sp. M166 (assembly GCF_024585285.1). NCBI lineage: Bacteria > Pseudomonadati > Pseudomonadota > Gammaproteobacteria > Alteromonadales > Colwelliaceae > Colwellia > Colwellia sp. M166. The sequence continues at coordinate 4,724,493 of NZ_CP040755.1, read as the reverse complement.
AAAATAATCACTGATTTTATGACTAAACACGGCGGTATTATTGGTGATCAAGATTTAAAAAATTACCGAGCAACATGGCGTAAGCCACTTGAAAAATCTTGGCGTGGTCATCGAGTGCTAACCGCACCACCACCAAGTTCGGGTGGTATTGCAATTTTACAATGGCTAAACATGTACGATTTATTGGCCGATCAAAAAGCACCATTGAAGCATAACTCGGCTGCTTATATACATCGTTTAGCAGAAATAGGTAAGCGTGTATTTGCTGATCGCGCAGAATACTTAGGCGACCCTGATTTTTTTGACGTTCCTCAAGAAAGATTACTAGCCGATAGTTATTTAAAAACTCGTATTGCAGGTATTTCTCCTGATCGTATTTCTGTTACTAAAACCATTAAGCCTGGATTGAAAGAAAGTCCAGATACGACACATTTTTCAATTATTGATAAGTGGGGTAATGCCGTATCAAACACCACAACCATTAATTACACTTTTGGCAGCGGTGTTATTGTTGATGGCGCTGGCTTTATTCTCAATGATGAAATGGATGATTTTAGTGTTAAGGCAGGCGTCGCCAATGTTTATGGTGCTGTCGGCGGCGAAGCGAATGCGATTCAAGCCAATAAACGTATGCTGTCATCTATGACACCGACGATACTTTTAAAAGATGATAAGGTGAAGTTAGTCACTGGCTCTCCTGGTGGCACCACTATTATCAGCTCTGTTTATCAGTCTATTCTAAATGTGATTGAGTTTAATATGACCGCCGAACAAGCGGTAAATGCGCCAAGGTTTCATCATCAATTATTACCAAAAGATGTTATCGAACATTATCCTGGTATTGCTAAACAAGAAAAATCTGCGCTTGAAAAAATGGGTTATACACTTAACGAGAAAAAATTTGGTTTTGTCCAGCTACTCATAAACAACCAGCAAACACTCGACGCAGCGGCAGAATCTGGCGGTCGAGGAAAATCACTCATTATCAAGGAATAGCACAAGCCAACATAGTATATAAATAGCCAGTTAATCACTGGCTATTTAACATCTCAAAAATTTTAGCGGCTGTTGCAAGAATTTAATCGAGGTCTTTAAACTACTTTTAGAGAAATTTTATTTAATTTTCATCGGTTTTATTAAATAATATCAATAAATTACTGCCAATCACGATTTACATGATAATAATTCTCATTTAAAATATGCTTTTATATTAAATGAGGATATACAAATAAGCTCTTTATTTGTCTCTGCCATGAATAATACCCAAGTCTCCCCACTAAGTTTAATAGAATTAATTGAGTCACAACGTTATGGTGTTGAGTATCAACCTATTGTTGATTTAAAATCTAAAGATATTATCGCTTATGAGTGTTTAGCAAGATTCTCCGATAAAACTAACCATAATATTGCACCTGACATTATTTACGCTGCACTACATGACAGTCCTCTGACGTTGTTCCAAGTTGAGTATCAACAAAAATTGCTGCAATTAGATTACGCGCCAACTCAAAGCGATATTTTTGTCAATTTAGATCAAGATTCATACTTTTCTACCGGTGAAGATAGCGAAAAAAACCCTTTCCTAACTTTATTCAAAAGCTATAAAAATGCCAATATAGTCGTTGAGTTGATAGAGAATTCAGAAATTAATGACGCGATAAAAAGTTTAGCGATGATAGATACTTTAGCCAAAAGTAATATCAGTACAGCAATTGACGATGTTTGTAATCCGCTTTCGATGGTATCAACTGCTGTTATTCAGTTGGTTGATTATATTAAGCTCGATAAACATGTAGTAGCTGAAAAACACAATAATCAGTTTATGCTGCTTGTAGAAGCGCTGATTAATTACGCTCATAGCGCGGGTAAAAAAGTTATTCTTGAAGGCGTAGAAACTGAAAGTGATCAGATTTTTGCGCGCAAAATTAATGTGGATTATGTACAAGGTTTTCTATTTAAAAAATGGTTTCATTATTATAAATAACCTAACTTGCCATAAATAATTTCAGCGAATAATAAGAGCTGGGATAAAAAAAACCAGTGCTTAAAGCACTGGTTTAGTATTCGATACACAGGCAGTTAATACTTACTTATCAGCGCGCCCCATAAATTTACGATCTTCGGTGTTAACTTTAATTTTATCGCCGGTTGAAACATGCTCAGGTACTTGAACTGTTAAACCTGTAGATAAAATAGCTGGCTTAGTACGAGCGGTAGCAGAGCCACCTTTAATCGATGGGTCTGTTTCTGTGATCACAAGTTCAACACTTGACGGTAAATCAATAGCAACAGGTACGCCATCAACAATAATCACTAAGAGACCTTGAGTATCTTCAGTAATGAATAACGCTTCGTCTTCAATTGACGATTTGTTTAAGTTATATGGTGTGTAGTCTTCATTATCCATGAAAACGTATTCTTCGCCGTCAATATAAGAAAACATCGCTGGACGACGTGTTAAGTCGGCAAAGTTAAGCATGTCTTCAGCTTTAAAGGTTTCATCAACTTTACCGCCAGTTACTACATCGTACATACGCATTCTGTATAAACTACCACCGGCACGACCTTGAGGTACTGAACGCTCAATATCTCTAACAATCATCACTTTACCGTTATATTCTATCGCGGCATTCTTTTTTATATCACTTGCTTTTGGCATGAAAAATCATCCTCAATTATTTAATGCAGGAAAAATAACATGTATCACTGATTATGCAAGGAAATATATCGATATTTTGAGCTATATGCCGTGTAAATTCATTGATAATACTCATTTAATCCCGACAAGGATTAATGATTAATGTCATTGCCAATCACGGCAAGTGACATGCGATTTATAAAGGTATAAGTCGCATGCTTTCAGCAAATAAATCCAACCGGTTTATATGGCGATTAAATAATCTAGTGCCCCAGTGATCACAGCCACCTGGGCAATAACACAGCTTTCATCACTAGCACGCGGGCTGTCAGGATAAACTTCTGTTGTTGTAACATAGGGTGCATCGGTTAAGCCCATACATAGACCTAGTTTACGCGCTGCATAGTTAATCACCCCAAACTGCGCTAAAGGTACACCGATTAATTTATTTTCATCATCTGCCGGTGCAATATGCGTGCATTTTTCAACTGACTCAATAATAGCTTTTTGAAACATAGCTTCAGGCTTAGTGCTGTCACCAACGAGATAAAAACCATCCGGTATATTCCAACTTTTTTGTTCAATAGCATCCCTAGCAGCAAGTGCAGGTCTAAATTCACTATTATCACTATCTGTAGTTTCATGCAGATCAATATGAGCAAGAAACTCCATGCCAAGCGCTTTTACATATTGCATAACAGCAGTTGACTCTTGCGCTAGGCTATTTTCATGAAATGAGCGATTAGGGTCAATAGTTAATGGATTCCAACGATTAATCGTTTCGTAGCCCCATGGACTAATACAAGGAAGCACAATAAAGTTAAATTTACCTTGATACTGCTCTGCAGCAACTTTTAAAAAACGTATTGCACCTTGCACACCACTGGTTTCATAGCCATGTACGCCACCGGTAATTAAAATAACCGGTTTATCGTCTAACCAATTAGCCGTTTTTAAAGCATATAAAGGATAATTTTCGGCATCGTAAAGTAAATTACCGTATTGTTCGATAATAAAGTTAGCACTTAATTCATCTAATTTTGTGACAACTTGCTCAAAGTAACTACGCTTTTTCTGCTGTTGTTGAAACCACGTTTCCTTATCACCATCAGTCCATTTCTTACCTAGAGTGCCGATAGCGTAGGCTGCTTCTGTGTTCATATGACTTCCTAATAATGCCGTTCTGATCAAGTGACTGTTCACTTAACAATAATTTAAAAATATAAAAATGTTACTGAAAACGCCAACATTATCACCATATTCTGACAAGTTGATGTATCCCCATAGAGTTTACTGGCTCTCAAGACACGACTAAAGCATTGTTTAATAAATTATTTAATCACTTATATACTCTATGCTTATAAATTGCATTATAGCTTGAGAAAATAGCAATCGAACATAACTAAAAAGTTTAATCTAGCGTTAGCCATTTAACAAACTAAACTAGCGCTGTAAGGTTATAAAACAAACACGATAAATTTACTATAAGCTAAATGGAAAATTGACAACTGTTACTTGTAGTTATAAATCATGTTAATATCCTATATAACTAATTTGTAGTGTTAATTTCCATATATATGCTGCAATCACTATAGATATGCAATAAAATGATCATAGTGAAACATTTCATTAACAATTTAAATCAAAAGGAATTTTATTGTGCGTTTACAAAAAACATCAGCTTTATTAATTTCAAGTTTACTCTGTGCATTGAGTGCTAACGCACAAGAACAACCTAAAGCGGAAGAGCTTGTTGGCAAATATTATCTCGGTATTCACGGTATGCGAATGAATACTGATGACGATAGATTAGCGCCAAACGATGTTGACTTCATCAAGCACGCTAACGGTATTGGTGCTGAGTTTGGTTATCGTTTAAGTGAATTTTCAGAATTAAGAGTTTCTTATACTGACCTTAACTTAACCAGAACAGGCTGGGCTCCGTCGACACCATCTGGCAAGAATATAGCGGCAAATTATTTATACTTCCCTAATAAACAAAACTTTTATGTTATGGCTGGTGCCAGTGCTTTAGATGTTATTGATAGTGAAATGTCAGCTAATGTTGGTGCCGGTTATCGTCATTACCTTAGTGAGCGTAGTGCTATTTATTTTGAAGGTAACGGACATTACCAATTTGATAACAAGTACACTGATTTAAGCGCGCAAATAGGTTTTGTTTACTTTTTTGGTGATAGTGCTAAAAAAGTTGTACGTTCTGCACCAGTTGAGCCGACAGCAGTGGTCCCTGTTGCTATTCAACCTATTGATAGTGATAACGACGGTGTTGTTGATAGTAAAGATCAATGTAAAGCTACCCCAGAGACAAATAAAGTTGATGTAGACGGTTGTACTATTTTTACTGAAGAAAATGACGCTTTACATTTACACGTTAAGTTTGATAACTCCAAAGCTATCGTTAAAGCTGAGTACTTAGATAACATAAAATCAGCAGCTGACTTTTTAAAGCAATACCCACATACTTCATTAACAATTAAAGGTCATACATCGAGCGTAGGGCCTGCGGCATTTAATAAAAAGCTTTCTCAACAACGTGCTGATGCCATTGTTGATGTCTTAGTGAATACATTTGATATCAAGTCATCACGTTTAACCGCAGTAGGTATGGGTGAAGAAGAATTGCTAAGCCCTGCTAACACTGCACAAGCGCATGAAGCAAACAGACGTATCGAAGCCAAAGTTAGTGTAGATAAAAAAGTAGCGATTAAACGCTAATAACTTTTAAAAACTGCATTTAGCAATATAAAGCGCTGTTATCATTAATTGATCTCAGCGCTTTTTTAGCTTAAATTGCCCCTCATTTTACTTAAAAACTAACAAAAGGTTAGTTCATTGTCTGATATATTTATTAAATTACTCAATGATGTACGTCAATGCAAACTGTGCCAAAATGATTTACCGCTTGGCGTCAATCCTGTATTGCAAATATCACCATCAGCTAAAGTACTTATTGCAGGCCAAGCACCGGGACTAAAAGTACATCAATCAGGCATACCTTTTGATGATAAAAGTGGCGAAAGACTCAGAGCCTGGTTAGGTGTTAATGCTACAAGGTTTTATAACAATAATTTTTTTGCCATCTTGCCAATGGCATTTTGTTACCCCGGGAAAGGTAAATCTGGTGACTTAGCACCTCGACCTGAGTGCGCAGGACAATGGCGAGAAAAAATCTTGCAACAATTATCGCAAGTAGAGTTAATCATCGCTATTGGCGCTTACGCACAAGATTGGCATTTGACAGAAAATAAAAAAAACACCTTAACTGAAACGGTTAAAAATTGGCAACAATATTATCTTAATTATACGCCGGCAATTATACCTATCCCTCACCCTAGCCCGCGTAATAATATCTGGTTAAAGAGAAACCCTTGGTTCGAAAAAGATCTTGTACCAACCTTACAAGCGCATATCAAAAAACTGGGCGATCAGCATGACAAACTTTCTCCTTAACCAGCTTATTCGATAGCTTACGAGTGTAAAATAAGAGATAAATAGCTTTGAAATAAAACTTTTAAGTCAATTGTCATTAAATATATGCTAATTTAAAATACCCTCGTTAACCTAAGTTGAGAGCGGCATTTAAAATGCCAAAAAAATTTGCCAAACAACGAAACATACTCACTTGAAATTCAGTGCCACGAATGTGCGCTGACAGTCAAATTACCAGATTTACTAGAAAATCAAAAAGCACAATGCCCGCGTTGTGGCTATATCTTGAGTACAATTCATCGAAATGCTAATGAAAGAATTATTGCCTTTGCTATTACCGCATTAATATTTTTATTAGCGTCTTTACCTTTTAATTTTCTGTCATTTAGTAGCAACGGATTAGAAAATCACTTCGCCGTTACCTCCAGTTTTTTGGTATTAATCGACAATAATTATCATCTATTAGCACTGATAGAATTACTGACTATTTTTGCTATTCCAAGCGTGGTGTTGTTATCGGTTATTTATTTGTTAATTCCCCTGAACAAAGGCCTATACCCTAAATATGGTCGTCGGGTATTAGATATCGTTTTTAAGTTGTTACCTTGGAGTATGGTAGAAATTTTCCTGATAGGAGCATTGGTCAGTTTGATAAAAATCATTTCAATGGCTGATATTGAACTAGGTTTATCTTTTTATGCTTTCATTTTATTTACATTATCGATGACACTCGTGGTATTACATATTGATAAACGTCAGCTGTACCAGTTATTAGCTCAAGTTGAAACAACACATAATATTGAAATTCAACAAAGTCAGCATAAAATTGCCCAAGTAGACCCAGTATCACAAGCACTCAGTGTACAAAAAACCTGGGCTTTACTCATCACAGCAATTATTTTGTATATACCCGCCAATGCTTATCCGATCATGACAACGCACCTGTTAGGTAAAGATGATCCTAGTACGATTATCGGCGGCGTTATTTTGCTATGGCATTTAGGCTCTTATCCAATCGCTATCATTATCTTTATAGCGAGTGTTATTGTACCTGTAGCAAAAATACTGGTATTAGTTTGGTTAAATTATAGTGTTCAAAAACAAAGTGATAGATTAAGCTTAAAAAGAGTAAAATGGTATCGAATGGCTGAGTTTGTTGGTCGTTGGTCTATGATAGATGTTTTCGTTGTTATTATTCTTGCTAGCTTGATCCAGCTTGGACCTGCTATGAGTATAACACCAGGTGTCGCGACACTAGCATTTTCAGGTGTTGTAGTTGTTACTATGCTAGCCACAATGAGTTTTGAACCTCAGTTAATTTGGAAAAATACAAAAAACTATGAATGATACACAAACGCCCAACGCAACAATAAAACCGATAAAAACCGTCTCAACCATTTGGTTTGTTCCCCTTATCGCTGTTTTTATTGGCTGCTGGATGCTTTATTATCAATGGAGTAATGAAGGTTCAGAAATCACTATCAACTTTTCTACCGCCGAAGGCATGGAGGCGGGTAAAACCAAAATCAAGTCTCGAAATGTTGATATTGGTGAGGTCAGTCAAATAGAGCTAAACGACAGTGGTGATGGTGTTATTGTCACCGCAAAAATAAAAAATAACGCGACAAAGTTCCTCGTTTCTGACAGTTTATTTTGGGTGGTTTCTCCACAAATATCGCATACCGGTGTATCAGGTCTGAGTACTTTAATATCAGGAGTTTATATTGAAATATCACCGGGTAAAAGCCATAACGAGAGCGAACAATTTGACGCGATAGACTCTCCACCTTTAACCCCTAGCGGCACACCGGGCTTGCACATAACACTTAACAGTAATGATCAATTCGCCTATAAAAAGGGAGATCCAATAATTTATAAAGGCTTAACCGTTGGTCAATTCGAAGATATTTATTTTAATTTTGAAGAACGAGTGGTTTACTATAATGCTTTTATCAATGCTCCTTATCATCAACTGATCACCAGCAACACCAAATTTTGGGATGTTAGTGGTTTGCAATTCGATTTAAATGCCGATGGCATCTCGGTTAAAACCGGAAACTTTGAAACGATGTTAACCAATGGGGTTACCTTTGGCGTACCTAAAGGTATGGATATTGGGGATAAAATTGGCGAACGCTCATATTATGATATTTACGAAAGTTATGATGCTGCCAATGATGAAAGATATCGCAGGTCTATCGGATTTGTTGTTCTCGTCAGTGACTCTATTAGAGGCCTTTCTGTTGGTGCCCCTGTCGAGTATCGTGGTGTACAAATAGGCAAAGTACAATCGACCAATATAGCATTAACAAGAAATGAAAATAAACTCACAAAAGCAGATTTTAAAATTCCAGTGCTGATCAGTCTACAGCCTGGTCGTATCGGCCTGCCTGATAACGAAGAAGGTGAAAATTTAATGATGAAACAAAATATTTACTGGATTGAGCATGGTTTAAAAGCCGTACTACGCACCGGTAATATTTTAACCGGTAGTTTATACGTCGATTTACAACACAACAACGACCAAGCAATCAGTAGTATTGAACAATATGGTGAATACCCTATTATTCCAACCAGTAGCGATGATTTTGCTCAAATCACCGCCAAAGCTGAACAGTTTATGGATAATTTAAATAACATCCCGCTAACTAACTTAAGTAATAATGCTAACCAGTTGATGTCAGATGTCGCTCAAACAGCTAAAGAATTACAAAGCGTTGGTCAAAGCCTTAATGAACTACTCAGTCAAGTTGAGCAACAGCAAATCAGTAGCGAACTTAGTAAAGCATTGAAAGGTATTAATAGCTTAACGAAAGATTTATCATCGGGCTCTCGGGGATATGAAGACTTACGCACAACTTTGAACACCCTAACGGCAACAATGAATGAATTAAAACCGTTACTCAATCAATTAAAGCATAAGCCTAATAGCTTAATTTTTAATAACGGTGAAACGTCTGAGCCTATGCCAAAAAAACTTAATGGAGCAACACAATGAAACAGGCTTTAATCATCTTTAGTTTGTCAATTATGCTGATGACAGCTTGTAGCAGCAATAACACACCGAAAACACAATATTATTTACTTAATAGTCCTACACTTACCAAAGCAAGTGAAAGTGAAAATAAAAATACCAACAAGCCTGTAATTGTGATCAACTTATTGGAATTACCTGAGTATTTAAAGCAAGCAAGCTTAGTATTACAACTTTCCGAACACCAATTACACTATGCTTATTTTCATATGTGGGCTGAGCCACTACAAACTAGTATCACTGAAGGTTTAATTGACGACTTAAACACTATCGATAGCCGTTATAATTATATGGCTATGCAAAATCCACAACAGATAAAAGCAACAACTGAAGTTATTGTTAAAATCACGGCATTTCATACTACTCATCAATCACAGGCCATCCTCACCGGCAGCTATTGGCTACAGCATGAAGGCAATAAACAAGCAAAAAACTATCATTTTACATTAACGACAGCTTTAACCTCTGATGGTTACCCGCACGCGGTCGAGAAAATGCGAAAAATAATGACTCAACTCGCCGAGATAATAAGCAAAAATATTGCCATTAACTCTCCACCGACAGTTAATTAGCTAAGTTATAAAAATACCTCTTATAAAAATCGTTACATGCTAGTTAGGAAAGCAATATGACACCAGCAGTTAAGCAACTAAAAAAATTGTCACTACCTTATAGCTTACATCAGTATCAACATGATACTGATTGTAAATCTTTCGGCTTAGAGGCAGTTGAAAAACTACAAGTCAGTCCCGAGACCGTTTTTAAAACACTGGTGGTTGAGGTCGATAGCCGTTATTTAGCCGTTGCTATTATTCCAGTAGCAGAAAAGCTCAGTTTAAAAAAGCTAGCAAAAACCCTGAAAGCTAAAAAAATAAAAATGGCTGAGGCAAACAAGGTAGAAAACTCAACCGGCTATGTACTGGGTGGTGTTAGTCCTTTAGGACAAAAAAAACGCTTAGTGACTGTACTCGATCAAAGCGCCGAGTCATTAGCCGCGCTATTCATTAGTGGCGGAAAACGCGGCCTAGAAATTGAATTGTCTCCGCAAAGCCTTATAATATCGCTACAAGCTAGCTACGCTAATATCACTAACGAATAATGCTAGCTAAAAATTAAGTGAGTTAACTATAAAAGCCTTTATACCAATAAGTGTTATCATTTTCACCCTGGCGTTAATCTCATCAACCCACAGTATGGAAAAACCAACATTCAAGGTAGTTGTCGGGCTTTCTAAAGCACCTTTTGTCATTAAATAAAACTAGTGGGCTTCGAATTAGAGCTCTATCAACATGTGTTATACTAATTCTATTAAATTTATTCCCACCTCAGAGCTGCATTAGTGAGCCTAGAAGGCTTGTATGCTGCGTTATTGATTTAATCAAAGCCTTGCCTAGATGGATGTACTTAGGTTCAGCCTGGAACTGTGAAACTGTACCTCTAAACCTTTTAAATTTCACTGAGTGGGAAGAAACTTAGTAAAATTGGTATAAGTATAAATTGAGCCTTGATTATCAACTCCTTACTGAAAAATATAACTTCTAGTATTTAGCTTTAATATAACAAGCAGATAAAAGCTCACCTTGTGTTAGATACAAAACTGCAACAATTCTTTCATCTATTCACTTGCTGTTATAGCTTAATTAGCCCGATAATTGGATAAAGTAGACATAATCACCTATTTTTATAAATACATCAGTAAGAAGGCTGTGAGTTTAAAGCCATTGTTTTCATCATTCATAAAGTAAAAACTTATAGGAGCAAACAAAGGTATGAAGTTGAATACTAGCTTTGGCCAAATTAACTTTCTTGATGCAAATATTGCTGAAGTTATCATTAATGAAAATATAGAAATAACTTTAGAGATAGTTGATGAATATGACGCTTTAATGGCACAACATTTTTCAGGAAGTTATGCCGTTCTTGTTAATAGAATCAATAGTTACCGCTTTGCCTATGAAGCACTTCTTTGTATTGGCTCAGAGCAAAACTTAAAAGCTCTCGCTATCATTAACTACAATAAAGCCAGTGAACAACAAACAAGAGATTTGAAATCTGTGCGCCATATGGATAATTTAAATATTAAAGAATTTTCCGGATTAGAGCTGGGGCGTGAAAATGCCATTCATTGGCTTAATGAGCAATTAACCTACCTAAATAAAAGCGAAACTATCGAGTAGCCCTCTCGTTAACGGATTTATCAAGTAGAGTAAAAGTCGATTAAATAATTAATCTCTCCAGCGATACTTAGAGCATGTAAGTTAACAGCATAGCTGTTTAATAACAAAACTAAACAGCTTCAATGTCAACCGCAACTACTTTATATTCAGGACACTTGGTATGCTTGTCAGTCACATCGCCGGTTACACGATTGATCATCAGCTCTGGGAAGTGGAAGGTAGTAAACAATATTCCTTTATTAACCTTGTCACTTACTTGCGCTTTTAACACGATCTCTCCACGCGCAGAAAACAACCGCACCGCGCTATTATGATTTATATTTTTTTTCGCCGCGTCAAGACTATTGATTAATAGCACATCTTCACTCATCAGTGCGTTATTGCCCGTGCGTCGCGTCATCGTGCCGCAATTATAGTGCTCTAAATTTCTGCTAGTGGTAAGAATATACGGGAAGGCTTGAGCATTTTTTTCTATTTCCCGACTTTCTTCAAAGGGATAAAAATGAAAGCGCCCTAAACCGCGCTTAAAGGAGTCTATATGTAATATTTTTGTCTCATCTCCCCCTATAGTAACTGGCCACTGCAGACCATTTTTGCCTAAATTTTCCCACGTAATGCCAGCAAAAAATGGCACCACTTGCGCTATTTCTTTTAAAATCACATCTGCCTGATAATTAGCTTGCGGATAACCTAAGGCATTCATCATCTCAACAATAATTTGACCATCGGTTTTACATCCCGCTTTCGGGGTAACAACCGCATTAACTTTTTGAACTCTGCGCTCACCATTGGTAAAAGTGCCACTTTTCTCCAAAAATGAGCTACCTGGTAAAACAACATCGGCCATTTTAGCGGTTTCAGATAAGAAAATTTCTTGTACTACCAACAAATCCAACTTTGCTAAACTCGCTACAACATGTTGTTGATTAGGGTCGGTCTGCACAACATCTTCACCCAAAATCCATAGAGCTTTCAAATCACCGGCTAGTGCCGCATTAAACATCTCTGGAATTTTATAACCAATGTCTTTTGGCATCTCTGCTTGATAATGTGCTTGATAATACTGATCATTCTCGTCAATATCGACGGGGAGATAACCGGCACCTTGATGCGGTTGGCACCCCATATCCGCCGCTCCTTGAACATTATTTTGTCCGCGTAGCGGATTCATACCAACACCAGCGCGACCAATATTACCGGTTAGCATGGTCAGATCGGCAATACACATAATAGCCCGACTACCTTGAGAATGTTCCGTCACGCCTAGGCCGTGAAAACTCATGGCATTAGTTGCCTTTGCATAGGCAATCGCAGCATCGCGCACTAAAGCACTATCAACACCCGCAACCGCGGCTAACGCTTCAATATTTAACGCCATAATGGCATCATGATAGGCTTGATATTCTTCAGTACGACTATCGACAAATGCCGTATCCACTAAGCCCGCTTCAATAATAAAATATGCCATCATATTCAGCACCGCGACATTAGTCCCTGGGCGCAATTGAATATGCCACTGCGCATAACGAGCAAGTTCCGTTTCTACTGGATCAATTACAATTAGCGGTGTGCCTTTCATTACCTTTTGTTTAATTTTTGCGCCTGTAACAGGATGCGCTGCCGTCGGATTAGCACCAATGAGCATAATAAATTCGGTGTGCTTTAAATCATCAATCGAGTTGGTTGCAGCGCCAGTGCCAAAGCTTTTCTGCATGCCATAAGCCGTGGGCGAGTGACATACCCGTGCACAACAATCTATATTGTTGGTGCCAAGTACCACACGGATCATTTTTTGTAGTAAATAGTTTTCTTCATTGGTACAGCGCGCTGAAGAGATACCAGCAATTGCGTGACCACCATGGCGGTCTTTAATACGCAATAAACGTTCAGCGAGATAGTCAAAAGCATATTGCCAAGATACAGGCCTCAGCTCGCCGTCAATTCTCACGAGTGGCGAGCTTAAACGATCGGGATGATTGTAAAAACGCCAAGCGTAACGGCCTTTTAAACAAGTATGACCGGCATTGACAGCAGCATCATTCGGCGCTTCAATCGATAATATTTCATTATTTTTAACTGAAACTTCTAAATTACAACCCACGCCACAATAGGAACAGATAGTACGAATTTTCTCTGCATCAGGTCTGCGATTAGCACGAAATACATCAGTAATAGCACCGGTTGGGCAGGTTTGCGCACACGCGCCACACGAGACACAATCAGAGTCATCAAAGCTGACATCTTGGCCTTTAATAATTCGACTAGCAAAGCCTCGCCCCTGCGCTGACAATACTTGCTCGCCCTGAATTTCATCACACGCTCGCACGCAGCGATTACAATCAATGCATAACGACAAATCCATACGCATATAAGGATGGCCACTGTCTTTACTTACCTCTGGTAAGCTGTCTCGGCTTTGTTTACCACGGCTTTGTTGATTGCCAAAACGTATTTCTCTCACGCCTGTGGCATGAGCAACATCTTGTAATTCACAATAATTATTTGATGGGCAAGTTTCACAGTTTTCAGGGTGATCGCTAAGCACTAATTCGACTATATTTTTACGCAGTTTTTCAACTCGCGCAGAGTTAGTAAAAATGTGCATACCATCAGCTAACGGCGTATGACACGAAGCCATAACTTTTTTGGGTCCGTCAGCAGACAAAGCCACATCAACCGAGCACACGCGACAACTGCCATAAGCATCAAGTCGGCTGTCATCACATAAAGTCGGTATTTCATGTTGCTTACTTTGCTCAAGCCGGCGACTAAACGCTAATACCGACTCTCCATTCACTATTTCGTAGCCAACACCATTTAAAAACGCGACTTTTTTCGTTATAACATTAGCCATTAGCTTGCTCCAATGTCGTGTTAGTTTGTTTGATATAAGGGCGAATTTCATCGGCAAAATATTGCAATATGTTTTCGATGGGTAAAGGTACACCGCCACCCAAGGCACATAAAGAGCCCAATTGCATAGTCTCTAATAAATCATCAAGTAATTGACGGTTAAGCAATTGCTTGCCTGATATTGCCGCTTGTATCATTTCTTGGCCTCGCACTGAGCCCAACTTACACGGATAACATTTACCGCACGACTCTGCTGCGGTAAATTCAAATAAATGTTCAATATAATCAATCATTGCCAGTGACGCTGGTAAGCCAATAACACTGGCATGACCAAGCAAAAAGCCATTTTCGGCAAAAGATTCATAATCTAACGTCAGTTTTTCAAGCGCCGATAGCGGTACAACCCCGCCTAATGGGCCGCCAATATGCAAAGCTTTTAAGGGTTTAGCAAAGCCTCCGGCCATTTCAATCAGTGCCGTTAATTCCATCCCCATCACCACTTCATAAATACCCGGTTTATTGAAACTGCCATCTAATGACACCAATTTACTACCGGTTGATTTGCCATTACCTAAAGCAAAGAAAGACTCTGCACCAACACTGAAAATAAAATTAATCGCGGCAAAGGTTTCAACATTATTTAAAATGGTTGGACAGCCAAACAAGCCGCTTTCAGTGGGAAAAGGTGGTCGCACTGACACTAAAGGTCGCTGCCCTTCAATCGAGCGCAGCAATGCGGTTTCCTCACCACAAATATAGGCCCCGGCGCCGCGTATGATCTTGAAATCAAAGCTAAACGCTAAATTATCAAGTAAACCTAAGGCTTGAAATTCAATAATGGCTTTTTCTGTCGCTCTAATGGCTTGTGGGTATTCGTCGCGAATATAAAGCACGCCTGTTTCAGCACCGGCTAAATAACCTGCCATCAGCATGCCAAACAACACGGAATGTGGTCGTTGCTCTAATAAATAGCGATCGCTAAACGCGCCGGCATCGCCTTCATCAGCATTGCAAACAATGTACTTTTCTTCACCTTTGGCATCGCGACATGAACGCCATTTAAAGCCGGTTGGAAACCCTGCTCCGCCTCGGCCACGCAAGCCTGAATCGGTAAGTTGTTGTAATAATTCATCGCGAGAAAACTTACCAGTAACCTCAGTAAATACTTGATAATATTGCCCAACGTGCTCTATTTCAGCGGTCAATACTGCCGGTTTTAAGTTGGTTTCAACATGATAGCTTTCAGCTGAATCGATAACACTAAATTCAATGATCTCGGCTAAGCGGGCAATATCTTGACCGGAATAATTTTCTTTATTAATTTGAAAAGCACTATTTTGTGCGCAACGACCTAAACAGGTAACGTAACCAATGTCGTCGGCACTAAAATGTTCTAGTAATTGCGCCGTCACCTGCGGTTGGCTTGCGGCGCATAAACACGATGAACCATTACAAACATAGGCTTTTTTATTGGCGTTATCACCCTCAATAAAATCGTAAAAACTGGCCGTACCATGAATAATAGCTTCACCAATAAGCAGTTCTTTTGCTAAAGCTTTGCGTTGTGCTTTTGACTTGGCATCATCACCGACAACTAAAGTTTGAAATAAGGTATTATCAAGGCCTTGGCGTTTTGCTAAAGCGGTTAAGTTTTTTGACATACTTCCTCCAATGGCATCAATCGCCAATCACCATAATATAAATTAAAGCCGGTTTTATTGGTAAAACCAATTAAAGTTAAATCAAAACGTTTAGCGGCTAATATCGCCAACTCAGAAGGCGCACCAACAGCTATTAATACCGCAATACCGGCCATAATGGTTTTTTGTACTATTTCAAAACTTATACGCCCACTGACCAAAACACAGTATTGAGAATGGCGGATATCTCGTATACCTAAACTAGCACCAAATAACTTATCTAGCGCATTATGGCGGCCAATATCTTCTTTTATGTCGACTAACTGACCTTGCTGATCAAATAAAGCAGCAGCGTGTGACCCCCCAGTTTCAGTAAACTGAGATTGCACTTTACGCATCATATTGGGCATTGCACAAACAGTTGTAAAACCTAGCCAGTGCGGCTCATTATTTAATGCTGGTGGGTTTTTCATATCTAACGATTTTAATGAGGTAGTACCGCATAAACCACAGCTACTGTAAGTCACTTGAAAGCGCTCAAGTGACTTTATGTCCGGTACCACACCGGCAATCAGTTTAACGGCCCATTGATTTTCACCCCCATTATCACTTAATAGCTTAGCGTTATGTGCATCAGTTTCGGGTTTAACACTTTCAAGTTGATGATAATGTTCAATAATCCCTTCTGACTGCATTAAGCCGACAATCAATGCTTGATCATCGCCGGGTGTGCGCATCGTAATGGAAAATACTCGGCTAAAACTTGTGACACTATTTGGCTCTTGCCACAACAGACGTATTTGTAAGGGCTGCTCAATAAGGACGTGATCAAACTGCAACACTCGCCCGTTGGCACTATATTTAAATTTCGCCAATTTGCTTGTTGCTGGGCTCACCACTTCAAGCGCTGATATAAATGTTTTGATATTCATGATTAGCACTAAATAAAAACCTTAATTTAATACTACCTTGTAAACTTTAGCGTGAAAAGTAGACGCTACTAATCTTCGACTTGCTAAAACAAGAAAACGTATAGCTTTTGTTGCAAATCAACAACAGCTGAGTAAATTAAGTATAGATTAACCTTATTCGCTCGAACGCTACGCCAAGCGCTTAAGCCAAATCACTCACAATAAATCAGGAATGCACATGGCCACCGATGTCGAAATTGCACAACAGTTCACGCCAAAACCCATCACTGAAGTTACTAAAATGCTTAATATTTCAGCTGATGATGTTAATCCTTACGGCCGAGATATTGCAAAAATAGCACTTAAAGCACTCAGTAAGCCACAAACGAGAAAAGGCCGGCTTATTTTAGTTTCAGCCACAACACCAACCCCCTCGGGTGAAGGAAAAACCACCACGACAATAGGTTTAGGTCAGGCATTTACACAATTAAATGAATCTGTCTGCTTGGCACTCCGAGAGCCTTCTTTGGGGCCCTGCTTAGGCATGAAAGGTGGTGCAACAGGCGGTGGTTATAGCCAAATAATGCCCGCTGATCGAATAAACTTGCACTTTACTGGCGATTTTCACGCTATCACTAGCGCAAATAACTTACTCTCTGCGGCCATCGATAATCATATTTACCAAGGCAACGATTTGTCGATTGATCCGCGGCAAATTGTTTGGCGTCGTGTAATGGACATGAATGATCGTAGCTTGCGGAAAATCGTGCTCGGTTTAGGCGGAAAAATGCAAGGTATCCCCAGAGAAGGTGGCTTTGACATTACCGCTGCTTCAGAAGTGATGGCCATGCTTTGCTTAGCTTGTGATGCAAAAGATTTAAAACAACGTTTAGATCGAACATTAATTGGCTATACCTACGATGGAGAGCCAATTGTAGCAAAGCAATTAAAAATTACTGGTGCCATGATGGCATTATTGCGCGATGCCTTAGAGCCAAATTTAGTGCAAAGCTTTGAGGGTACTCCAGCCTTTGTTCATGGTGGGCCCTTTGCCAACATAGCTCATGGCTGTAACAGCATCATCGCGACAAAAATGGCCATGCATCATGCTGATTGGGCAATTACCGAAGCCGGATTTGGTTTTGATTTAGGCGCCGAAAAATTTTTTGATATTAAATGTCGTATCGCAGATATTGATCCTGATGTTGTGGTGTTAGTAACCACAGTACGCGCCTTAAAAATGCATGGTGGTAATCATCAAGACAATTTAGTTGCCCAAGATCTCGAGGCGGTAAGAAGGGGCTTAGCAAACTTAGACAAACATATCGAAAGTGTGGCACTTTTTAATAAACATGCAGTGGTAGCATTGAATCGATTTACTACCGACACCGACGCCGAAATTAACTTAATTCGCCAACGTTGCATTGAATTAGGTGTATCATTTGCTGAAACTCGGCACCACGCAGAGGGTGGTAAAGGCGCAATTGAGTTAGCTAAAGTTGTAATGGCCGCGGTCGATAAAAGTAAAGCTTTTATTCCGCTTTATCAATTAGAAGAATCCGTACTAGAAAAGGTCAGAGTGGTTAGCCGAGCAATGTACGGTGCTGACGATGTTGCTTTCTCAAAACAAGCAGCAAAAGATCTAAAAAATGTTGAGCAACTCGGCTTAACACATTTACCCATTTGCATTGCAAAAGCACCGAGTTCACTCTCCGATGATCCGTTACTTCATGGCCGACCACGGGATTTTGAAGTCACGGTAAGTTCAATTCAAATTAATGCTGGTGCCGGCTTTCTAGTCATTTTAACGGGTAATATTATGCGCATGCCTGGCCTACCTAAACACCCCTCAGCCAATAATATAGAGCTACTCGACAACGGAGTTATTACTGGCCTTGAATAATCTCTGCTATAACAAATAATCTTCTATCTATCCTGAGTCAATAGCTTTGCTGGGCTGTTGACTAGATTAAGTTAACTTAGGCAACGCTTTCCTTTTTATGGCAAAGCGATAAATCTAATGAAACTTGATTACGACCATTACCTTTTGATTGATAGAGTGCTTGATCAGCCCTTTTAATTATTTCCATAATTTTATTTTCTGACTCATGTTGCACTGCAATGCCGATGCTAACAGTAATATCAAACTGCTTACCTTCATAATTAATTTTATGTTCCGATACTTTTTGACAAATTTTATCAGCAACAAACTTGGCATTATCGACAGTTGCATTTGGCATAATGACAGCGAACTCCTCACCACCATATCTGGCGATGATATCAACGCTTCGAAGATTTTCTATTAACAGCGCAGCGACCTCAGTGATAACAAAATCACCACAAGGATGGCCATGGGTATCATTAACTTGTTTAAAATGATCAATATCAATCATTAATAACCCTAACATCATGCCACTTCGGTTTGCTTCTAACATCCGAGTTTCACCATATTCGATCAGATGGCGATGATTAAATAGTCCAGTTAAATGGTCACGAACAGATAGCTCAAGCAATTGCTGATTTTTATCATCAGAGGCTGCTTTTATTTTTTTTAATTCTCTCGCCATATTATTAAATTTATCAATCAAGCTTCCCAGTTCATCTCGCTGATTTATGTCCGTTATGCCAACATCAAACTCGCCAGAAGCAACAACATCTAAACTGTTTATAACTGTTTTTAGCGGCTTAACAATAAAGTAAGCTAAAAGTAAAGATAGTATAATGATCACCACTACTGTGCAGGTAAGAAGTAGATAAAATTGATATTTCAAGGTGTTAATTAACTGAAATGCTTGTTCAATCTCCTGCTCCGCTAATAAAATAAATTTCAAACCATCTATTTCAGTAATTATAGCAACACCTAAAACGGCAATACCTCGATGATTTCTCCAAACACCTTTACTTTCTCGCTTAAAATTACGTACCTGGTTAATTGGGTAGGTCTCAAAATAAAAAGGCTGATGTGCTTCAATTAACGTGTTTTCCGATGTGGTAATGCCTTTACCTTCGAGCGTAAGCATATATATTGACTCACTAGCAGAAAGTATTCGATGCTCAGCTTTAGCTCCAAGGTTAAATAGCAGTTGACCAGAAAGTAGGGCTTGGATTTTGTTCATACGGTAATGATTAACTAAAACACCAAGTGGTAATTGTGCTCTGTCATTACTGAGAATAGGTGCTGCTACAATCCCGATAGGTTGTAAAGCATTATGCTGATTAAGTTCAGCAACATAGCTGTGAGCCAGTCCTCTTTGAAAATAAAGTTGCTCTGATATATCATGCCCGATCCGACTGTCTAAACTAGATGCAATGACCAAGCCATGCTTATTAACAACATCAATAAACATTAAATCACTTTGTATCGGCAGTTTATTTTTTCGTAAATGATAATTTAACTCATCTGCTGAGTGGGATTTTTTCGAAATTGCCCTTAATTCATTCTTAATGAAGCCATCTGAGGCAAAATCCGTAGTATTAGTTTTTAATGTTTCCATAAGAAGGTGGATTTCTCCAACTTTATATTCTGCCCCCATACTTAACTGTGCTAGCGTACTTTCCTTTAAGGCCCCTTCACTGGTCATAAAAAATAACTTACTTAACAGTAACAAAGGTAAAATAGCAACAACAACTAATGCGGTGGTTAATTTAACCCTAAGTGAGAGGTTTCTCATTCGTGCCATCATTAATAATTTACTCCATACTTACTATTTGGCAATATCCATTTTGCAAGACACTATAGTTATACTTTACATGCCTTGAGGTATGAGTTTGGATAACGAATCATCGGTCTTATTAAAATAAGTACTCGTGCAGAAAAGCTGTTTTTTCAATGATGATGGCTTAGCGTAAAAATATCCTTGTACTAAAATATTGGCAATATTCATGTCTTTTATCCATTGATGCTGACAAGCATTTTCGATACCTTCAACCACGATGACAACAGCTAATTTGTGGCATAATTGTAGTAAAGCACTTAATGTTTCTTGTGTTCTCTGACTAGTTTCAAGATCAGAAACTAAACTACGATCAACTTTTATGATGTCAACATCTAAGCTATTAATATAATTAAGTGTTGAGTAGCCGGCACCAAAATCATCAATGGCAATTTTAATCCCTTGCTGTTTTATCCACTTAAAATGGTTAACCACTTTATCAGCAGAAATTGGGCATGAGTCTATTTCTGTTGCTTCAAAAACAAATCGAGACTTATCTATGCCATAGTGCTCAAAACAGTCAAGTACCGACTGTATTAAGGTGATATTAATAATTTGTGGCATATTAAAGTTTAAAGTAAAAGTAACATTTCGATAGCGCTCATCATGGTCACGTAAAAATAGCATTAATTGCTTAGCGACATAAAAACCGACTTGAGGCAAATAATCATTTTTACTCGCCAGCTCAATTATTTTTAACGGGTTAACCGCCCCATATTCAGCATGTTGCCAACGCAACAAAATTTCGACCATTGCCACTTTGCCAGTATCAAGGTTAAATATTGGCTGGCCTGCCAAATGTAATAAATTATTCTCTATGGCTTTTTCAAGCTCAATAAACATGCCTCGGTCGGTATGACTATATGCATCTAAGTGATGATTAAAACATTGCCAATTCAGCGGCTCTGATTTTGCTAATTTAAGTGCAATATCCGCTCGTCGTAAAACTTCCTTATGACTTTTGAGCTGCGCAATCAGATCAACTAAGCCCAGTGTTAACTGAACATCAATAAGTTCATCGCCATAAGAGATCGGTCTTGCAAGCAGTGTAAAAAAGTCATTTACCTCACTCATGCTTAGGTGTGTAAAAATAATGCCAAATTCTTCCGACTTTAAACGATAAATACTCGCGTCTTCTTTCAATAGGTCAACCAAGCGCTTTAGCAATATTGATAAAACATACTCTGCCGCTTCGCGACCAAATCTACTAAAAATTTCACCATGTTTATTAACTTTTAAAATAGCAAAAGAGAGTAAAAAGTCGGGAGCTATTTCTTGCTCAAGGCTAAAATGCTTATCAAGCTCCTTAATTAAATCGCCCCGATTTCCTATTTGGTATAAATGATTAAAGTTGCTTTGTAGTGCCTGCATTACTTCTTCTCCATTTTAATAGCTTTTATTGTCGAGTCACCGCATTACCCATAAAGTCAAAAAGCAATAATATCCAGAATTTCCCTTCATTTTACTATAGAGATAATGCACTTAAAAAATAGAGTAAAAGTTAAATCGGGAAATACTCCCGAGAACATATTTGTATAACTTGATCTACATTAAAGTCGTTGATAGACAGGTGTTTTATCTTAGTGAAATGGATAAAGTATAAACGCTGATATTTTATTTTAATTGTACTTCACTAACCGTTAGTGCAGGCATTATGAAAAGAAAAATTATGCTATCTTATTTACCGGCTATTCAAGTTGACAAGCAGTCTTCCTCACCGCAGTTTCGTCATAAAATAAAGTTATCATTACTCTTTATCGTGCCTTTATTAATCTCCATTAATGCGGCTTTATTTCAAATAGATAAATTAACCACTCGCGCCTCACAACTGACTAACTTAGAACAATTAACTAACTTAACGCTTAAAATCAGCCATCTACTTCATGAGCTACAAAAAGAGCGTGGTTACGCTGGCGTTTATCTTGCCACTAATGGTAGTAAATTCACCACAGAACTTGCAAAACAACGACAGCTCGTCACAGTAAGTAAGCGCCATATTTATAAACTACTTGCCGCAAATAATTTTACCGTTAGCAGCAAATTCAACACACGATTAGCAAGCTTTAATCACTCTTTCACTGAATTTGGGCAAATTCGTCTTCAAGTTGACAACTTCACGATCGATGAAGTTAATGCGATCAAATTATATAGTCAGTTAAATCAAAAGCTGATTGACCTACTCGCCACTATTGTTCAATCGACTGTCGATAGCGAACTGACTCAAGCATTTGCCGCTTATATGCTATTTATTAAAGGTAAAGAAAAAGTTGCGATTGAAAGAGTAACCTTTAGTGTTATTTTTGCTAGGGGTGAACTTTTAGATAATGAATACAATGAACTCGTTAAACTAGAATTAGAACAAAATATATTTTTTCATGAGTTTTCAGAGCTTGCAAGTCATGCTCTACAGCGCTCGTTCTCGGCGCTTGTCAATGAGCAAGCATTTGAGCTTGTTCAACAAATAAAAACTCAGGTGTTAATCAATCACCACATTAAAACAAATGTTAATGACTGGTTTAAGGCAATCACCAACAAGCTTGATAAGCTAGAATTGCTCGGAGAGAAAATATCGTTAGAGCTGATTTCAAATGCCAATCGATTAAAGCAAAATAGCCAGCAAGAGCGGCTCTATTGGCTAGCAGCATTAGTCATTTTTTTTATTGTCATTTCTAGCGCGGGTTTTTGGTTAATTATCAATATACATCGCAGCGCGCTTAATAAAATAAAAGAGTATCAAGGTTTATTTTCTAAAAACTTAGCTGCAATGGTGGTAATAGATGTCAAGTCACAAAACATCCGTTATGGCAATCAGAGCTTCTCTGAGCTAGTCGGTTATAACCAACAACAATTATCTAAGCTTAATATTATTGACTTTCATCGCAAAAAAGATATTGAAAAAATAAAGGAAATATTTAACCAATTAGTCTCGGGTCAAACATCAGTTGCTGAAAAAATATTATTTATTCGTAATAAAGGTGAAGTATTTTATGCTGATATATTCGCCTTCCCCATAACAATAGAGAAACAAGCATACCTCGCTGTTCATGTCATAGATATTACCAGTAAATTACGAGCTAAACAGTACATTCAACAATCTGAACAAACCTTAAAAATGATTTTAGACAGCATAGCATCCGCTGTTGTGGTACTTGAAGATAATAAGCAACCACCTGTTTATATGAATAAAAAAGCAATTGAAATCTATCAAAACAAGGATGAAAATCAATCAACTTGGTGTTTATTTAGAGATAACTTTTTCTCTAACATCAATGATGATCTGACAAATAATTCAATCACTAAAAAGAAATATTTTAACAAATCTAAACAACGTTGGTATCAAATCACCAGCACGATGATTGATTGGAGTGACGGACGAACAGTGTGCTTAAAAATGCTGAAAGATATTACCGAGAGCTGCGATGCTGAGCGTCGTAATAAGAACTTACTAACCGAAAACCGTCAGTTATTATGCAGAAATTACCTGATATTAGAACAAGAGCGTAAGCATATTGCTCAAGAATTACATGATGAGCTAGGTCAACTATTAACCGGTATAAAACTTCAAGCTGACTTTATTTGCCGTCAAACAGGTAAGGCCGATGAAACCTTAAGAGTTTCATCACACAGTATTGTCCAAGCCACCAATGCATTAATCGAATCCACTCGAAATATCACTAACAATTTACGGCCCATCATCTTAGATCAATTGGGTCTTGTTGACGCCATAAAAGAGTTAGTACAAAACTGGCGTCAGCTAAATAACAATATTCACTTTGAACTCAATACTGAAAGCATACCTTATGGTTTGAATGACGAAATACAAATAAGTGTCTACAGAATAGTTCAAGAAGGCATCACCAATGCCTGTAAACATGCTGACGCTCGCCATATTGAAATTAGCCTGAAATTTATCACATCATCAGATGAAAAAAAGCATTCTTTATTGCAATTAAAAATCAAAGATGATGGTAAAGGTTTTAACCAAGAGCATGAGCATTCAAATGGCATGGGGATCATTAATATGCGCGAGCGAACTGAAGCACTCAACGGTGTTTTTTGCTTGATTAACAAACAAAAACAAGGGGCTGAAATATTTATTACTATTCCACTTGAGCTCTTAACACAGGAAGAATTATGCCATTAAAAATAGTTATTGCTGATGATCACGCCATAGTACGCAGTGGTCTAACATTATTATTAAACTCTCTAGCCGATTATCAAGTAGTCGCCAGTGTAATAAATGGTGAGCAACTACTACATGAGTGCCAGCGTGAGCT
This sequence comes from Colwellia sp. M166, assembly GCF_024585285.1. Lineage (NCBI taxonomy): Bacteria > Pseudomonadati > Pseudomonadota > Gammaproteobacteria > Alteromonadales > Colwelliaceae > Colwellia > Colwellia sp. M166. Next base: position 4,699,800 of record NZ_CP040755.1, on the reverse strand, counting down.
ACCTGATCTTATTATCACAGACCTATCCATGCCAGGCATTGGAGGGGTTGAGTTAATACGTCGATTACAGCTTAAATGGCCAAATGTAGATCTTATGGTGTTCAGTATTTATCAGAATCCTTATTTGACTTCACGCTTGATGGCTATGGGAGTAAAAGCCTATATCAGTAAGAATAGTGATACCGATATTATTCTAGCCGGTATTACTGCTATCACTGAAGGTAAAAGCTATTTGAGTCCTGATATAGATTCACATACTAAAGAGACACAACCTTTGTCAAAACTCACAGCCCGAGAACTCGATATATTTTGCTGTATAGCAAAAGGCTTAAGCACGAAACAATCATCCATGAAGCTTTACCTATCAGAAAAAACGGTTGCTAATAATATTTCAATCATTAAAAGAAAATTAAAAATTGCTAGCTCAATTGAAATGGTGCATTTAGCTATGCTTGAGGGCCTCATAAGCCCGAGCTAAAAGCTTAGTTGCTATTTCAAAGCGCGTGCCTAACTACAACATGAAGAGAATTAAGTCATAGCAACTAAAATGACAAAAATTTCAGCAGAGTTAATCTTTCTTCAAAAAATACAATCTCAATCGAAAGGAAATGCATAATGTTCAGAAAAATAAAAATCAGTACAAGGTTAACAGTAGGTTGCTTAATATTATTGCTGATCCTAGCCATGTCATCTATAAGTTCAATATTTCAAATCACCTCTATTACCCAAGATGCTAACAAGGTGGTTGAATTACGAATTCCCAGCACACAAGCAGGTGCCAGTGTACTAAATGGTGTTAATCATGCTCTTGCCGCTTTAAGAGGATGGATGTTACTAGGTAAAGAGGAATTTAAACATGACCGGATGCTCGCATGGGATACAGAAATAACTCCTGCCATAGCGACATTAAATATAATGTCTGCTAATTGGTCAAACCCTGAAAATAAAACGCTATTAACTGACATGCAAACTTTACTCAAAGCGCTTAAACAAGAGCAAAAAAAAATTGAAGATATCGCACAGACAATACAAAACATTCCTTCAATTGAGATACTCTATCAACAAGCAGTACCTCAAGCGTCCATCATGTCTAAAGAAATAACAACATTAATCGATATTGAACTTGCTCTGCCAGCAAGTGCCGAAAGAAAAGCCTTGTTAGGAATGATGGCTGATGTTCGTGGCTCACTTGGCTTAGCACTTGCTAATATTCGTGGTTATTTATTGTCAGGAGAAGAGCATTACCGAGAAAATTTTCAACAACTATGGCAAAAAAATCAACAAAGATTTTCAGCATTAAAACAGCAACAAATATTACTCAATATTGAGCAAAAAAACTCATTCCGCATATTTTCACAGGCCATGACTGTTTTTGCCCCCTTACCGAAAAAAATGCTGGACTCTAGAGCGCAAGATAACTGGAATTTGGCAAATTACTGGTTGGCAACTAAAGCCGCGCCCTTAGGAGATAAAATAAAAGTTATTTTAAGTGCAATGGCTAGCAATCAAAAAGCGCTATTAAAAAGTGATAGCGCTATGCTGCTTGATGGCAGCAACAATGCCATCACTATTGCTTGGCTACTGTTATTTGTCGGCATTATTTTCGCAACGAGTTTAGCCATTATACTTATTAGAAGCATTATCCCCCCACTTAATCTTATTTCAGAAGGCTTAGTAGAAATAAGATCCAATAATGATTTAACTATACGCCTGAGTAATCAAGGTCGTGATGAAATTTCAATAATGGCTGATGCTCTCAATAATGTTTTCGCAACATTTAAAGCCTCCTTACATGACGTTTCAAGTGCAAGTGAGCAAATATCCGTAACTGCAGAAGAAACCTCAATTATCTCAACTCAAATAGCAAACTCTATTGAAAGTCAGGCTGGACAAACTGAGTTAATTGCCACCGCAATAAATGAGATGACCACAACAACAAAAGAAGTCGCGCAAAGTATTACCCATACCTCCATCGCTTCTGATAAAGCTCATGAACATGTCAGTACCGGCACAGAAATCATGCAAAAAACCATATCCACTATCAATACCTTAGCTGAGAAAATATCTGCTACTAATCAAACCGTTAGTGAACTTGAACAAAATAGTCGTGAAATAGCCAATATACTTGAAGTGATAAACTCCATAGCTGATCAAACTAATTTATTGGCATTAAACGCAGCAATTGAAGCGGCTAGAGCAGGCGAACAAGGAAGAGGATTTTCAGTAGTTGCTGATGAAGTACGTGCATTAGCAGCAAGAACACAAGAGTCGACCGGTGAAATCAGTACGATTATAAGTAAATTACAACAAAGTGCTAAAGTAGCTGTAACCTCTATAGTTCAAAGCCAAGCACAAGTTGATGATGTGGTTAACCAAGCGCAATTATCTGGTGAAATACTTAAAACCATTGCTGATATTATAATCAACATAAACGATATGAGCAGCCAAATAGCAACAGCATCAGAGCAGCAAGGTATTGTTGCAGAAGAAATAAATATCAATGTCGTTAATATTCATGATAGAACTCAAGAGAATGTTGCCGCTATATCTCAATCGTCTATATCTGGCCGTGAGTTAGCTGAATTGTCTGTAAAGATGCAAAAATTAGTCTCAAAATTTAAAACAGCTTAACCAGTATACAGCTTATTATTTACTCAAATAACAGTGCAATATCATGCAATTATAAAGTCTGTCATAGAGCTACAATATGGACAAAGTTACTTCGTTTACCTAAGTAACTTTAGTCACATAGCTCGTCAATAACTTAACCACTTGTGCCTTGGGCGTTTTAGCTAAACGTTTGATCAAACTAAATGGAATATTATCCAAGCCATAACGTGCCCGAATATCACTTAGCATAACCAACCATAATTCAGCGGTCATCTCTGCATCAAATAACGCTCGGTGAAAGTCGCCATCAACGGCAATATTTTTATAATGAATTAACGTGCCTAATTTATGGTTAGGCGCATCTAGATAGATACGTCGAGACACTAATAACGAACAGGTAAACTCCCCTAACACCTGACGGCCTATGCGAGCGAATTCAGCAGTAAGAAAGCGAGAATCAAATGAAGCGTTATGTGCTAGTAAGTTGCTATTGCCGATAAAATCAGCAAAGTTTGTCATTACTGCTGCACAAGGCTGAGCAACGGCTAACATGCGATTATTAATGCCAGTATAGTTTTCAATAAAACTATTAATTCTTCGCCCTGGATTCATTAAAGCTTGAAATCTATCAGTAATAACACCATTTTCAAGCTTAACAGCACCTATTTCTATCGCACGATCACCTTGATCGGGCGATAAGCCGGTGGTTTCAAAATCGAGCACAACTATCGAGTCAGCTAACACTAATGCTTCCTTTACGACTACTTAATAAAATATAGTGAAATTATGTCATAATTTTTTCGTTTAAACACCTTGCGCACTATTCAAAGCAACATGATTTATCAAACTTACATGGCGACTAAGATCACGATTTAACTCTGCGGCACTGCAACTAGCTAACGTACTATAGGTATTTGCCATGATGACAAACTTAATGCTATCGGTTGTATCCTTTTTACGCTAACGCTATTTTTTTCAATACCCCCATCAGCTGAAAACAGCAGCACCAACGCGATATATCTGCTCAATTAACTTTCTTACTTAAATAATTCACTAAGGTATTGATTAGCGCTTATTTTCGAACATCCTCATGACAAAAACGAACAGTTCACCGCTTACTTTAAACACGAAAAAACATAAACGCATGATTAATAATACTTAAAAAAACTGGCACAATACTTCCTTTAGTAATAACAAATGGATTATTACAATGTGCCTTGATCATGAAAATAGAATTAACAACTAGAAAAAAATGGAAGAGTTGGCTAGCAATTTCAGTGTTTTTTTTACTCTTAGCTTATGCTACCTATGCAGTCAGTAGTAAGTCAGCAAAATCAGTTTCGGCTGCTAGCTTGAGCTTTATCACCGTGCAACAAGGCGCTCTTGATGTTTACAGTAGTGCCTACGGTGAATTGATCTCTGCTAAAGAGCGCTTATTAACCGCTCCAGCCTTAGGGAAAGTGGCGGAAATATTAGTGCGCCCAGGTACTAAAGTTACCCCTGATACGGTTATTCTGCAGTTATTTAACCCTAAACTTGAACAAGAAGTTAGTGAGTCACGCGGTGAGTTAGCCCAGCAACAAGCACAGCGTGAAGCTTTCAAATACGAGCAACAAAACGCACGCTTAAATTATCAAGGTCGAATCGCCGATATTGACGCTGAAATTGAAAAGGCGCAGCTTGAACTGTCAGTAAATGAAAATTTAATGGGCCTAGGTGTGGCGTCAAAAATCGAATTACAGCGAGCAAAATTAGCGGTCAAGCAACAGTCTAATCGCTTAGCTTTTGAGAAAGAAAAATATAAACAATTCATCGAAATGCAGGGCTATCAGTTAACGCAACGCAATATCACCGTTAGTCGACAACAATCACAAGTGGCTTTACTTGAAAAACAATTAGACGATATGCAGGTTAAGGCTGGCATTACTGGCTCATTGCAAACCTTAGAAGTTGAACTAGGGCAAAGTGTGCAACTTGGAGAATCACTGGCAAAAGTAGGCAGTGATGATGAACTCATTGCGCGCCTTCGTTTACCGCAACAACAAGCCGATCAAATTGACATTAATGCTAAGGTAAATATCGACACGCAAAAAGGTATTATCACCGCACGCATATCTCGTATAGAAAGTGTTGTCACTAATGGCTCGGTATTAGCCGAAGCGGTGCTGGAGGGAAAGTTGACCTCAAATGCTCGCCCTGCTTTAGCTATTTCAGCCCAAGTTTTTGTTAAACATCAAACTGACGCGCTTTATATTCCACAGGTCGCCGGCTTACGTCCGCGTAGTAAGCAAAGCATATTCATTCGAACAAATAGCAACACATTAGCGCAAAAAGACATTAGCTTTGGCGAATTATCGCAAGGCAATTTAATCATCAATCAGGGCTTAACCTTAGGTGACGAAATTGTCAGTTCTGATACCAGTGATTACAACAACTTCAAACTACTATCACTAACAGAGTAAGAATTTAGTCCAAAACATCGAACAAATTATCATTTTAAAAATATAACTAATTAAAAAAGCAAAGGAAATTATCATGAATAAAGTCGTTGATATGCACAACATTCATAAACGCTATGATGGCCAGCAAATTGAAACCCACGCACTGCAAGGTATTTCTTTAGAGATTGAAAAGGGTGAATTTGTTGCTATAACCGGCCCTTCAGGTTGTGGTAAGTCTACTCTACTTGCCATTATGGGTTTAATGGATTCCGCCAGTGAAGGTGATTATCAGCTCGCCAATATTAATACCTCGGGATTAAAAGTTGATCAACGCACACAAATTAGAAATCAGCATATTGGTTATGTTTTTCAGTCATTTAATTTAATTGATAGCCTGACGGTTTTTGATAATGTTGCATTACCGCTTGAACACCGAGGCAGCAGTAAAAGCGAAATAAAGCAGCGAGTTGAAGAAGTATTGGCGCAAGTTGATATGTTACACCGTCAACACTATCGCCCCAATCAACTATCTGGAGGGCAACAACAACGTATTGCGATTGCCCGTGCTTTAGTAGGAAAACCCGACCTTATTTTGGTCGATGAGCCAACCGGTAATTTAGACAGTAAAAATGGCGATCAAGTCATGGCCTTGCTTGAACAGTTGAATAAGGATGGTTCAACCATCGTTATGGTGACCCATGATAGTCGCTATTCGCGTTGTGCCAATCGTCAAATTCAACTATTAGATGGTCAGATACTTAGCGAGCAACAAAAACAACCACTGCAGGGGGTTGCATGAGTTTAACAAAAAAAGCCTTGATAAATGGCATCGCTAGAATATTTTCATTACCGAGATTAAGTATCCCCTTAATCTTAACCTTAGGGTTAACGTTAGGTGCAGTACTCAGTGTTATTGCCATTTCATCAACCCTCTTATATCAACCATTACAAGGGGTAAAAAACGAAAGTAAACTGCAAACCTTTGAATACCGTTTTAATATGTCAGAAACCTTAAGTGTTTCATATTGGAATATGCACCGTTTAGCCGCTTTTAGTGAACGCTTTGCTGATATAGGTGAATGGGCAGGCATTACGCCAAACGAGCAAGATATTACGATTAATGAAACAATTTACCCGGCGACAAGCTACACCGCATCCAATAATATTTTAGCAGTTTTAGGTACGCAACTTTTGTTAGGTGATGACGTCACAATCGCTTCGCCAAGCAAGTATGTTTGGATTTCACAATCCCTATGGCAATCAGCTTATGGGGGTGTTAAAAGCGTTATTGGCAAGCAATTAAAGGCCAATAACCAAAACTACATTATCGCTGGTGTTATTGAAGACGTTTTGGCGATAAGTAGTAATCAAGCGATTTTAAATCAACAGGTCTGGTTTATCAGCGATTTAAATGCAGTCAAAACCCAGCCTGATAATATTGGTAACATCAGTAATGAAATTGACTACTTACTTGTTAAAACCTCAACCGGTCAAGCTAAGCTACCAACATTGGCGCAAACCGATGAATGGCTAATTAATTATATTAGCAAAAATGTTGAAGGTGATAGCCTGCAAATGTTGATTGATTTTATTGTTAAAACCAACAAAGTGGTGATTGCAGAAAGCTATCGCAGCAATATGCTCGGTGATACAGAAGGTTTAATTATCGCGTTATTTGCCGCCGTTATTGGTTTGCTATTAATGGCAACGTTAAATTTACTCAATTTGTTTATTGCTCATTACCAAGGGCGCACTAAAGAGTTTGCCATTCAAATCAGTTTAGGGGCCAGTTTATTAAAGATAAAGACCTTAATTTTACTGGAAAATTTACCAAGCTTTGTCTTGGCAGCTATCACTGGCTTATTAGTCACAGGCTGGGCTTTGAAAAGCCTGCCGCTTATTGCTGGCGACACTATGCCAATGATTGATGCCATTAGCATTAACTTCACCACCATCATCGCCTCTATTGCCATCATCGCCTCTATTGCCATCATCTTAATACTCAGCGTTTTATTCAGCGCCTTAGCCTTAGTTGATATTGATAAAAAAGCTCTGGCAAATAACCTAGATAGTAGTGGCAAAGGTATACAGGCACAAAGCAATCAATGGTTAAGCCGCGTACTTATGGTGCTGCAGCTCTCCATCGCGTCGGTACTTCTGACCGCGTCAGTGATGATAACCATACAAAGCTATCAAGCCGTTTATCAAGATTTAGGCTACGACCTTGGTAATAGCTACAATGTGGCAATTAATATTGCTGAGGATGAATACACGACCCAACTTCAAGCTTGGGAAAGCTATCAAGACAGTGAAATAAAAACCTTATTGGCTGACGTTAGTGCGCTAATAGAAAATAAAGTTGTCGATAGTCAGGTGATTATTGCCGATTTCGCGCCACTTTCGGGCGAATTACAAATCAATGCTTTTCAAGATCAAGAAAACAACGGTCAACGGGTTATTTATCAAGTCAGAAGTTTAAGTGCAGATTTTTTCAGTGCTTTTAAAATCGAAATACTCGCTGGTGCTAATTTAACCCAAGCACAGATAGACAATGATGAAAATCGCATCGTCATTGATGAAAACATGGCAAAAGCTATGTTTCCAAACTTAACTAACCAACAAGTTATTGGTAAAACCATGCAATTAAATAATGGTGATGAATATCCGCCGAAGATAGTCACTGGCATAGTGGCCAATACCATCAGTCGTACAGGCGTTGCAGAACCTTTAACCTTACCAGCGATATATTCACACCGTATTGATGGCAGTAGTACCATAGAATTTACAGTAATGATGCCGACAGGACAGACCATGTCTGCTGAAATGCTCAATGCTGACTTAAAACGCCAGTTTCCACGCTTAACCAACTTAACAATTAGACCCTTGCAGGACATATGGCTGCAACAAACCTTGAATCAACGGGTTAGTTTATGGGTGGTACTTACCATGACGATATTAACCTTATTACTTGCCGCCATCGGCGTCGCGGGTCTAACACAAATGACCACCAATCATCGTAAGTATGAATTAGCCGTGCGTATGGCAACCGGGGCTAAACAAATGAAACTAGTTAACTTTATACTAAAGGACGCATTATGGATGCTACTGATAGGGTTGGGGTTAGGTTTTGTTGCTGCGGTCGTAGGTTATCAACAATTAGCCCAACATCTCGATATTTTACCTAGCTTTAACTGGTTAGCTATGTCTTTACTCGACGTAGGCTTGGTCATCATAGTGATGCTATCAGTTATTTTGCCAGCTTGGCGCGTTATTAGCGCAGATCCAATGCAGGCGCTACGTGCTGATTAAACTCAAAAATAGTCAATAATCATGACTATACCCAAAACACTTAGCTATATAACTAAGGATAAATTTATTTTACTATAACGAGCTAGAAGGTGATCCATTGATCACCTTCTGTTTTTTGTTAATCGTTATAAATTACGGGGATTTGCTTGAATCAACCTAAAGCAACTATATTGATCGCTGATGACGATGACGATATTCGCTTAGCGCTCGAGTTATTACTGACTAGTGAAAATTATCAGATAATCGAAGCTGCCAGTGCTAAAGATGTCATTATTAAGGCTGCTCGTCACCAACCTGATCTCATTTTATTAGACATGAACTTCAGCCGTGACACCACCAGCGGCCAAGAAGGCCTTGCTATACTTTCTCAGCTAAAGTCGCATAATATTCCAGTTATTTTAATGACAGCTTGGGGCTCTATTGAGTTGGCTGTTAAGGGCTTAAAACAAGGCGCGAGTGACTTTATTGAAAAACCATGGAATAAAATAAAGCTACTCAATAGTATTGAGCAACAGTTGAGCTTTTCTCGTATCAAGGATGAACATCAAGGCTATCGGCAATTACTTGCTGAAGCTGAGACCAAAGCTTGGATTTGTCACTCCAGTAGTATGTTAGCTATCGAGCAATTGGTTAAACAAATTGCGCCAACCGACGCCAATGTGCTTATTTTAGGCGAAAATGGCACAGGAAAATCGCTACTCGCTGAGCGCATCCATCAATTATCAAGCCGTCAATCATCACCTTTTATTTCTCTGAATATGGCCGCGATCCCAGAAGCTTTATTTGAAAGTGAGTTATTTGGTCACCAAAAAGGCGCTTTTACTGACGCCAAGCAAAACCGTGTCGGTCGCTTCCAATTAGCAGATCAAGGCAGCTTGTTTTTTGATGAAATAGGCTCTTTGCCATTATCATTACAACCTAAACTGTTGCGCGTGCTAGAAACCGGACAATATGAAATATTGGGCTCTAGCCATACTCAAAAAACTGACGTTAGATTAATCAGCGCCACCAATGCCGATTTAAGTCAGTTGGTGGCAGAAAAAGCTTTTCGCCAAGACTTGCTCTATCGCTTAAATACCTTAGTGATCACCATACCGCCCCTACGAGAGCGCTTAGAAGACATAGCACCATTAGCACTAAATTTTATTAGGCAATTTAGTGATAAGTATCGCAAAAATACATTAACCCTCAGCCAAGAAGCCGTTAAAAAGCTCAAACAACATAGCTGGCCGGGCAATATTAGAGAATTAAGCCATACCATCGAACGCGCAGTATTACTGGCAATGAATAATGAAATAACCGCACAACAATTACTGTTAGATATTACCGATGTCAGCCCCGCAACCATTGCACTTCAGCCTCTTGAACAGGCAGAAAAACAGCTTGTCGAAAAAGCAATGGCTGTGACCTCGGGCCAAGTGCTTGAAGCAGCAAAGCTATTAGACATTTCGCGTAATGCGCTTTATCGCAGGCTAGAGAAGTTTGGTATTAAACATGAGTCATGAAAAATGGCTTATTGCTGGTTTATCACTAACCGCTGTTATTATTCTCTTATTAACAGCGGCTCTGACCTGGAGTTTAGGCTGGAGTCATTTAGCCATTGTTACCTTGCTATTTTTCTTATGTTACCCGCTGGCGTGGATAGCGAGCACAGTTTATCGGTTTTGGTGCCTGAATATTATGCAGCTGACCACCTATACCCAAGTATTAAGAGAAGGAGAGCAAAACCTACGTTTTAAGAAACAACATAAGAACAATTTGTTGCGGGAGCTACAAAAGGAAATCAATCTACTTGCTCAGCAAAATCATAACAAAAATGAAAAAAATCAAACCTTAGAAACCTTACTTCGTAATATTTTAGACACATGGTCAGTACCCGTGTGCTTATTTGATCATCAGCTGCAATTAACATATCGTAATAATGCCATGAATGAATTATTACAACAGCCCATGCTAGTTGGTACCAGTGCGGAAAGTTTAGGTTTCATGCGCAATAACAATCAATTTTCTCATCCAATATATGATGAAAAATGGCAATGTCAAAGCATTCGTTATAGCCAACAAGGCAAAGATAATTGGCTTTTTACCGCGATAGATATTTCCCAACTATTAAATAAAAATCAAAGCACGATACAAAATAATTTAATTCGCGTGTTAGGTCACGAATTACGCAATTCACTAACACCAATGAGCTCAATGGCTGATACCTTATTATCTAGTGAAGTATTAAATGAAACACAAACAAGAAAAGTGCTAAGTCGTATTCAACAGCGTAGCGACCGTTTAATGACTTTTATTGAGCAGTACAGTCAATTGTCACAATTACCGCCAGCACAAGCTAAATGGTTTGATTTTTCAGCGTTGATAATTGAAGCAAAAGCTATGGTAAGTCAAAGCAGTCAAGTACATTTTAAAGGCAATAATCAATGTTACGGCGATATCAACCAAGTAGCACAAGTACTGATAAATATACTAAAAAATGCCGAAGAGGCGGTTACTGAGAAAAATTGTCAGGTAAATATCACACTATATTCAATCAAAAATGAGCAAGTTATTGAAGTCAGCGATAATGGCCCTGGCTTTGCCAATTTAGCGAATGTTTTAACCCCCTTCTATACCACCAAACCTCGGGGTTCAGGTATTGGCTTGTCGCTTTGTGCAGAGATATGCCGCAATCATCAAGGGCAATTATCGGTCAGTAACACTACAAACGCTGGTGCCAAAATAGTCATGTCATGGCCAATAGCACAATAAAAAGCACCGTATCGCTTGATACAGTTCCAACAGAAATTAGTCACCGCTGCTATACCTACATCGATGTAGGTACTGAGGTTCAGCCTGGAACTGTTAACCTGTGCCGCTAAAGCTTTTAAACTTCACTGAGTGGCAAGAAACTTAGTAGAATTGGTATTATTATTAATATAAATTAACTACATTGATCGTTATAGATAAATATTCACCTTCAAAACCAAACGTTTTTAAACCTAAGTTAAGAGTCAAGCCAATATGTTACTGATACTCAGCCTTTGCACACTATTGATTCTACTGGTTAGTCTGCTGCCTTTACTACGCCATCCCCATTGGTTTATCAGAGCAATGGACTTCCCACGTTTACAATTTACTATACTGGCCGTGATATTATTATTTGCTCACTTTATTTTTCTCGACAGAAAAATGCTTATGACTCAAATATTGCTCTTAATTACCACATTGTGCGTCATATGGCAGTTGCGGTGGATATTACCTTTTAGCTTTTTATGGCCAAAAGAGGTAAAAAGCTCCCATGATCACAGAGTTAATAACCAACTGAGTATATTGACATCAAATGTATTTACACCAAACCGCCAAGCTGATGCCTTAATCAAACTAGTTAAGCAACATCAACCCGATGTGCTAGTGACATTAGAATCAGATCAATGGTGGCAAGACCAGCTAAAAGTAATAGAAGCTGAGATGCCCTATAGTATTAAATGCCCGCTCGACAACCTTTATGGCATGCATGTTTATTCACGTTTACCTTTAAGTGAACATGAAATATGCTATTTAGTAGAACAAGACGTGCCATCTATACATACCGCTCTTGAGTTACGAACAGGAGATAAAATCCGCCTACATTTTCTTCACCCCGCACCTCCTAGCCCAACAGAGAATACTGAATCTACAGAACGAGATGCTGAATTAGTCATTGTTGCTCGCAGTATTGCCGAAAGTAACCAAGCTATGATTGTAACTGGAGATCTTAATGACGTTGCTTGGTCTGCTACCACTCGGCTATTTCGTAAAATTAGTGGTTTATTAGATCCACGAGTAGGGAGAGGAGCGTTTAATACCTTTCATGCGGATTACCCATTTGCCCGCTGGCCGTTGGATCATTTATTTCATAGTGACCATTTTACGCTACGTGCTATTAAGCGCTTACCCTCGATAGGCTCTGATCACTTCCCTTTGCTGACCAGATTAACATTTACACCACATCAAGCTGACAATCAGCAAGGACCAAAAGCGACAAGCGAAGAGTATGAATGGTCAAAAGAAATTTCTACGGCACAAAAAGTCAGTAAAAACGATGTGCCAACACCAATAGAATAAAGTCAACTAACCGCTATTATGGCGAAATAAAATTAAAGAATAGGACAACGTTATGGCTTAATACTGTCGCTAAAGCAGCTATTGATATCACTTATCAGCACTGCCTTTATAGCAAGGCACCATATAATCAGAGATAAGATGATAAAAAAGTTTAATCGCCGATAAATGCCCATATATAACTATGGGCTGTAGTGCTCTTCATGTTAAAAGCTCTTCAATTAAATCACACTACAACTACTTTTCATCAATCCTTATTTTGGAATAAACAATGCAAGCACTAAATAAACAATTAGACTTTATTATTGAATTAGATCGACTTAAAGGTGTTTACCGACAAGCGCTTGTAAAATCTGATAAAAACAGATTTGAGAATAGTGCAGAACATAGTTGGCACATAACTTTAACTGCCCACATTCTTCATGAATATGCCGTCGAAAATGTCAACATTTCACGTGTTATGAGTATGTTGCTTATTCATGACATTGTCGAAATAGATGCGGGAGATATGTTCGCTTTTGCAGATACAAAGGCACTAGCAGAGCAAGCTGATAACGAGCTTGCTGCAGCAACACGTCTATTTGGTTTATTACCCGAAGCGCAATTTCAAACCTACAAGGCATTGTGGTTAGAATTTGAAAATGCTGAAACTATTGATGCGAGATTCGCTAAAGCAATGGACAGTGTTTTACCTTTATTGCAAAACATGAGTAACGAAGGCGGAAGCTGGGTTAGACATAAAGTGAAAAAGTCACAGGTTATTAAGCGTAATAGATTTCTTGAAGGCTTAGCACCACAGTTATGGTTGTATGTGCGTCAACAAATTGATTTTGCCGTAACACAAGGCTGGTTACTTGATGATTAATATGACCGTTTAGGCTTATGAAAAATAAAATAATTTTTGCCACTAAAAGCAAGTATTTTACTGTTAAAAAGCACTAACTTCACAAAATAGAAAGGCTTAGTACCAACATCAAGCCTTTCTATTTTACCTGCGGAGTAAAACATGCTCTAAAACACAATCTAAAGCTTATATTTGTTTATCAATACGCACTGTGCCGTTAGCAAGATAAACCATGCGAATTGCGTCTTGAGGTTGAAATAACATCCGACGATCTAGGTCTTGTATCACCATATACTCATCGCCATTTTCTACTTTAATCATTAACTCAACTAAATGTAGCGTTTTTTCACGATATTCTGGCTTACGATCATGGGCCATTGAACCGCCAATAATAGCGCCTAATATCGTTGCGACACCGCGGCCACTACCCGCACCAAATTGATTACCAATAGCACCACCAATCAGGGCTCCACCAAAAGTTTTCCAGCCTTGATTTTTATCTTGTATCAATTCTTGTTCAGTAATATTACGCACCGATAAGACTTGCCCGAATAACACCTTTTCGACTGGCACCGCCTTATTACGCTCATATTCAGCATGTGCAAGAGGTGTTAATAGCAGCCAACAAATTAACCCTAAATAGATAGTTTTCATATTGCCCTCCTGATGAATGTCATTCTTTAAAGTAAACAGCCAACTTACCAACCTACTGATGCTTTGGTTTTGGTTTTGCGAATTTCAGTTTCATCTGCCCATTCAACTAAACCACTTTCTAGATCCATTAAACGTAGGGTAAATTTATAATAAACATCTGATTTATCCTGATTGCTTTTTACGATACTCGATAAATTACCGTATAGCATATATTGTGCGCCAATTTGACGACCAAACTGTAAAGCCTTACTTGGATCAACCATGCCACCATCATGTTGAAATTTAAGTTGTTCACGGGCCGCCTCTACACGTCCCATATCAACAAAGCGAAACTTACCTGAGCGTAATAGTTTGGTTGATATTGAATCAGTAATTGACTCAGTATCTATATGTTCACTGGTTTTATTTTTTAAGCGCTCAACAAATATTACTGGTCGTGTATTTTGCGTTAGCGTACCAACAACCGGTGACAACAGTAATGAATCAGTCATTTCAGCAGCGACTTTTTGTAGATCTGTCGAGCCAAAATTAATATCAGTGGTTTCTACGGCTGTGGCGTCTCCATAGCGAACCACTGATTTATTAGCACAACCTGCTGCGAGAACAAGGGTTAAGCCGAGTGTTGTTACTAGTGCTAATTTATTCATAATACGTTTCCTTAACTATTAATATTTGTATGCTTTTTCAGGGATCTCACGAACATAAACACTAAAGGTACTGACATTAATGTTCGGTGCTAAACCTCGTAAAGTGGTCGATTGTTGACCATGTAACTCTATTGCTTGCCATGGCGTTTTTCTTGATTCAATAACAAAACCATCAGCATCAAACCAATTGAAATGATATTGTAATTTTTGTGATCTTTTATAATTACTAGTCAGTTGCAGGTTTACTTCCAATAAACCACTATTTTTACGTGATTTTACTTCGCTAATAAACAATCGTTTAGCTAAATCAGCATTATCTACTTCAAGGTGCTGACTAAAATCGTCACCTTGGGTCATGACGCTCGTACCTGTTCCAGACGTAACCGGTGGAGTTTTATTTGCACATCCAGCTATCGCGAAAGTGCTTAGCAATATCACAGCTAAACTGGCCGTGATTTTTTTCGATATATTTTTACTATTCAACATACTTCCTCCTGACTCATGCTTATACCAGCACTAATAGTGGTTTATAAATTAATCACCTGATAACCAGTATAGTTACCAATAGCTGAATAATGGATTAACGTGATCCTATTTGGCTGCACATCTAGGTTAATGTTTTGTTGTTGGCCGTTAATTTGCACTGGTAACACTTGCTTACCTGACGGTAGCTGCATCCGCACAATATCAACCTGATCCGGCAGTGTTGACCAGCTTCGGGTATCAGCCCGCTCAGATGCTATGTTATAAATACTGGCCAGAATATTACCGACATCACCCGCTTCTCGGCTTAGCTTTTGTCGCATTTGTTCTTTGGCAACAACACGCACTACTTGACGCGTCAAAAGCGCCGGCAGTTGCTCTTGTAAATCTTTCGCTGCTAATGATTGAATACGAACAATTTCGTTAGATTGATAGCTTTGCCCGCCACTTTTAACAATAGCCTTACTATGTTGTGGCAAATCACCTTGATAAACAGGTAAAGAAAAACTAAAGAATTTTAAGCCCTTGTTACCTCGACCTATTGGCAAATTCAAACTAACGTCTTGTTTACTATTAACAATATCTTTTTCGACAAGTATTACCACTTGCCCTTGTCCCGTTGACTGCTTTGCTTGATATTTTCCAAAGCGTTGTTGAAAGTGCTCTACATCTTCGCTCATACCTAGCTTGGTTGCTAAGCGTAAAATATCTTGCTGTAAATAAGTATTCTCGGGGTATATCTCTATTGCCCGCTTATAATCAATGTAAGCATCATTTAGCTCACCACTGGCTTCATATAAAATAGCTGAAAGATAAAAAGTAAAAGCGTTTTGAAAGCCATTTTTTACTTGCCCAATAGCACTTACCATACTCGGGTAAGTATTCGCTAAGCTATCCGTACTGATACCTGATTTATAAAGTGCATTTTTGGCATTATAAATTTCGCTCTCATAGGCTTTAAGGGCATTTTCTTGCACTAAATTAGCACGACGTATTTCAACTAACGCCCCATCAAGGTCATGCTGAAATAAATAATTTAACGCTTGATAACTATGCAGCATACTTTGTTCGTAATAAGGCACTTGATAAGAAATAGCATTATCATTGCTCACTGTTGCGCCAAGCTTTTCTATGCCTCGACTCAGTTGAATTTTTGCTTTATTGCGTTGTTCTTCAAGTTCGATATAGGCTTGAGCAAAGTTTTTTTGACTAGCTTGCCAGTTCGCCGCTAAAAACGCTAAACGCCCGCTTTCAAGTAAATTAAGTACATAGCTACCATCGTTGGTTGCTCGTTCGCCAAGTAGGTCATTCGCCTTAATGAATTCTCCTTGCCGCTGTGCCGATTTCACGGGTTTCATTTGGCTATTATAGCCTTGAAAAATGTCGGCAAACTGTAGCGCAGTGCAACCAGACAAAGCGCTGAGCATAACGGTTACGACGAAACGCTTCGAAAGAGATTTGATCATCTGAATTAATTTATTTCCATAACGTGATGCTAACAATTTTTATTGGCGGTAATAATGAATCAATTAACTACTTTTATTGTAGCTAAAAGTAATATTATTTATCACCAGTAGCAATAATTACTTTGTTGTGAAAATGTAAGAAAGTTGGGGCTATGCCGTCACTACTTACCATTTAGTCATATATTATTGATTGGTGAGTATGCCGTCATCTAGCCATGATAATAGATAATTCAAGGCTAATTGACTGATATCTTGCTCAGAACTTTGACTTAAAAGCTGCTCGCACAAGTGGGCAAAATTATCACCATTAAGCATCATGTTAATCAAAGCATGCTCTTGTTGTGATAATGACCTAAATTGCGTTAATCGCTGATTATTACGCCATAACAACCATACATTAGCAGCTGGTTTGGCTGGCTCAGGTGCGTGTTCTTGTTTTAAAGCTTGCCACGTTTCAACGGTATTAAAATTAAAAGAGGCTATTTGCACACTAGGATGAAAACGAAAAACTAAACTAGGCCATTGTTCAGCTGGTATTTCCAGAAGTTTATTTCGTGTAAAACGCTCAGCATCTTTAGCATCAAATGCCACCATCAACAAACGTTCAAAGTGAGCTAATTCACTAATGAGTGGGTAAGCTTTAAAAGGAGTATGATTGGCAAGAAAGTTCGGTAATGAATCAGCAAAATTGCGTAATGAGGTATTATTTGAAGGGTAAGCAGTAATATAGCCGCTGACCATTTGCTCAAACAAATCATCGCCTAAATACATGCCTAGCATTTGGTGATCATTGTCGATAGTTTCTTTCAAACGCATTTGATAGGCATTTTTGTATATATGCAAACGGGCTGCGCGGCTAATACCACCATGCTCAACAACGTGCTGAGCAATTGCCGATTCATCATCGATTAAATAACTCATCATTTGTTGTTGCAAAGAGTGTAATGAAAGTTCACTCACACTATTTTACTCTTTTTATGTTAATAATTTTTGCACCTGTATTTTATAGGTAGCATAATGATAGCCTACTTATAACAACACTGTTCTAACTCAATAAGCCTAAAGTATTTTTAGCAAGCTTTCGCGCAGTGTCGACCTCGGCTAATAAGTCCGCTAATGGCGGAATATTATCATCACGTTCAATCATCGTACTTATCCAACCAAAACGTATCAACGCCTGTTGATAAAGCTGCCATACAGGATCGGCCACAGGGTGATCATGTGTATCAATAACATACTCACCGTAATCACTATGCCCTGCTAAGTGAAATTGCTTAACTTTATCTGCTGAAATACCGTTTAGATAATCTTGTGGATTAAAATCATGATTACGAGCACTGACATAAATATTATTGATATCGAGTAATATTTCACAACCAGAACGACGAGCTACCTCATTAAAAAATTGCCACTCAGTCATTTCTGAGTTTCTATAAGTTAAATAACTTGAAACGTTTTCTAAGAGTATCGGCCTGCCGAGAAACTCTTGAACCTGCTCAACACGCTGGCACACATGATTTAACGCTTCATCATTGTAAGGTAAAGGTAATAAATCATGACTGTTTTTTTCATTCGCTCCCGTCCAACATAAATGGTCTGAGATCCATTCCGGTTGCAATTCATTGCTAAGTACTTTCAGTTTACGTAAATAATCGAAATTTAAGGGGTCTGTGGAACCTATTGATAAAGAAACACCGTGCATCACCATCGGATAAAGTTCACGGATACGGTGTAAATAATACTTAGGCTTACCTCCGTCAACCATAAAGTTTTCTGAAACAACTTCAAACCAATCAATATTAGGTTTGTCGTTAAGCACATCCTGAAAATGTTCTGTTCTTAAGCCAAGGCCAAAACCAAGAAAGTGTTCAGGTACCACAACATTAGACAAAGAGAGCAAATGCTCTCCTGTCAGGTTATCAGTTGGTTGATTATTCGCCAACCGTACCTCCAACATCGTCACATGTTTGTGCAGCAAGCGCGACAAAACCTTGCCCTTTACAGGCATTCTCAGCTGTTTTACAGTCATTATGACCTTTACAAACATTAACGCCATAACAATGCGCCAACTCAGCCGTATTGACTGCATCGCGCCAATCATCTTTAACTGTACCACCAATGTCATCACACGTTTTTTCTGACATAGCAACAAAGCCGTGGCCTTTACATGCCGCTTGACCTTTACAAGCATTTTCAGCCGTTTTACAGTCGTTATGCCCCTTACATTTGTTGACACCGTAGCAGTGTGCCATTTCAGCTACATTATTGTTTGCCGTAGCTGTTTTACTCGTTGGTTCAGCAGCAATTGTTGCACAGCTCATTAAACCAGCAACCGCTAATGCAACGGCGGTACCTTGAAACTTAGCTTTAGTATTTTGACTCATCATATTCTCCGACTTTTCTGTTGTATTATTATCTATATAAGTTATTTATGCATTGGGTAATAATTTTCGTTTCAACCAGTAATCAAGGCTGACATAACGGCCAACACCGATAAAAAATAGTGCTAAAAGCATAATGAAATAAGTGGCCGCAAATTCGATTCCATTATTTAAAATAGTGATATTCCCACTACTAGTAAGCCACTCGTAATTACCATGCTCTTGTAACAGCGAAATGATAATTTCTTTTTTCTCTACTGATGCTTCAACTCGTTCATTAGCAAATGGCGCATTCGCATCGGCAATCGCTTGCCAGCCATACTGTCCATGCACAGATGTCATCGCAATGATCATAGTAAACATCATAGGAACAGCCATTAAACGCACACCTAAGCCGAGCAATAGGGCAATAGCACCAATAACCTCCGCAGCTATAGCTAATATGGCAAGAACAAATGGAAAGGGTAAACCCAACCCCCAATCATCGTTACCAAACCATTGCACGATATTGTCAAAACCGTCTATTTTATGTGTGCCAGCCATCCAAAAAATAGGCACTAAGTACAAGCGCATTAATAATGGTGCAATAAAATCCAATTTTTTCGTTGAATTTAAGATGCAGTAACCTTTTTCCAATAGTGCTTTCACCATATTTCATTCCTGTTTGCTTAAGCTTAAAGGTTTAACTTTAGTTCAAATTACTCATAGTCCAATAAAATTGTCTAATAATTCGTCTCATGCAACATTTAATAGAACAATATGGCTAACTGCTTAATTTGACCCGATAAGTTATAGCGCTATTTCAATATTTTTAATGAGAGTAAAGCTAAAAATATGCTAGGTTTATTTTTGAAATATAAAGGCTATATCTCTGGTCGGCAGAAAAATTATTATTATTTTTCCCTTTAGAACAACAAAGCCCACTTGTAACTAAGCGTAACCAAATGAAATTAAATGTAAAATTTTAAGGAGGTTTTACTGCTGCAATATTTGAGTGAGTCGATAAAAAATCGCTAAATGGCATTTATGCCATTAGTGCTAGCCGATAAATTAAAGAAAAATAATTTATTTTTTATCTCCTGGTTTTTATAACCATAATCGATTTTAAAATCATCAGTGGTGCATTTAATAAGCAATATGACTATTGATAATGAATAATCACATTATCATTTTAAACAGAATTAAGAATTAGTACTAAAAGGAAGTAATTAAAAAGCAAGAGATATAAATAGAACAGATAACATCTTGAAAAACGCAGTGCTTATTTCAAGATGTTTAACGAGACTAAAGTATTGATTTGACTTATAACGCTTCCACTGTTGCTAACGATTGAGTAAATTCAGCTAACTCTAGTTCAAAGCAATCATCATTTTCTTGCCAGTTTAGACCAATAATAACGCCATCTTCTAGTAAGTCTTCAACCCAAAACTCCATCCAATCAGCAACTGTTATTGCTACTGGGGTATATTCCGCCCACTCTTCAACACAATGACTTTTTGCTAAAGCTTCTGTTGACCAAAGTGGCATGACATCGGTATTTTCAAAGTTAATCGAATCAAGTACCACCCAATCTTCACTAGCTTTATCTTGGAGTGCCCAAATAAGTTGATTTTCTTTTACTTGCATTAAAAAGTCACTGAGTGTGTTTGGCGTTGTCATATTAGCAATTTACCTTAAGAGTTTTGCCCGCATTATACGGGGGCAAATGTGATAACTCAATGAATCGAAGCCAGCATTAAGAAAAATCAATGCTCACTTATGACGACAAGTGATGCCAAGCAAGTTATCTTTAGAAATTACCTGTGTTGAAGAATCACTCATTTAAAGACCATTAATTTTAGTTCGATTTAGTGGCGGCTAAAGCAGCTAATAAATCGAACAGCCCGAAATAATAGCAAGCGTTTATGCCTCAACAACTGTTCAAGAAAATTTAATAGCTCTCAAATAAATACCTAATAAGCATTAAGCATCTGATAAGCTGTCATTATCAATTATATCAAGTAACAGAATAATCAGTGAAAATTGAGTTTGTAGATAAAATTACCGATATTGCAGAGCAAGACTGGCAGCGACTAAATAGCCATCCATCACTATTTTCAAACTATCAATTTTTTCATTGCTTAGAAGCCAGTGGCTCAATCGGGCAAAAGCAAGGCTGGCAACCGCATCATTTACAATGGCGTGATAATAACAATGACATTTTAGCTATATTACCAACGTATATTAAGTCGCACTCCTGGGGTGAATACGTTTTTGATTGGGCGTGGGCAGATGCCTACCAACAACATAATATCCCCTACTACCCTAAGTTGGTCGCAACCGTACCTTTTACGCCTGTCACCAGTAATAAGTTATTATCGAACAATTTTAAACTGACTGACGTTTTCGAACTTTTAAGCCACCACTGTCAAAATCAACAACTCAACAGTTGGCATTTACTCTATAGCCAAGACGAAGCTGAAATAACCACTCAACAAAGTGATGATATTTATCAACGCAATACCGTACAATTTCATTGGCTTAACTATGGTTATCGAGACTTTGATGATTTTTTATCTACTTTTACCGCGCGAAAAAGAAAAAACACCCGCAAAGAACGACGCTCGATAAGTCAGCAAGGTATATCGGTTAGGCGTATTATCGGGAAAAATATAAGTGCTGCAGAATTAGACTTCTTCTATTTAACTTATCAGCTGACGTATTTAAGACGTGGACATACGCCGCATTTAACTTTTGAGTTTTTTCAAACAATAGTTAAACAGTTACCTGAACATATTTTATTGATCATTGCCAGCTGTCAAGGTGAAGACATTGCTTGTGCCTGGTTTTTCTTTGATGACGATAGTTTATATGGCCGCTATTGGGGCTGTACGCAGTCGTATAATAACTTACATTTTGAATTGTGCTATTACCAAGGCATAGCGTTTTGTATTGACAACAACCTGGCTTTATTTCATCCCGGCACACAAGGCGAACATAAAATAGCACGGGGCTTTGAACCTAAACTGACCACTTCATATCATTGGATAAAGCATCAGGCATTTAAACCTGCCATTAAAGGTTTTTGTTTACAGGAACAACAGCAAATGCGAGCGTATCAACAGCAATGCCAACAATTATTACCTTTTAAATTATCCGAATAGATGAAAGGCTTAACTTTATTTAGTAATAATAAATTTACTGACTGAACCAAATTGAATTTAACTGAACTGAACTGAGAAAACTCATGAATAAACCTTTTTCCCAAGCCTGTGAAAACAACAAAACTGCTATTCTGCCGTTATTAATCGAGAGTTTAAAAGATTGTAAAACGCTACTAGAAGTCGGCTCTGGTACCGGCCAGCACGCAGTCTACTTCGCACCAAACTTACCCTGGTTAACATGGCAAACCAGTGACATGGCTATTAATCATCAAGGCATTAATTTGTGGCTCGAAGAACAACCTACCAATAACCTACTAGCACCGGTAACGCTTGATTTAAATCATGACTGGCCCATAAAGGCTGTTGATGCGATATACACCGCTAATACGCTACATATTGTTAGCTGGCCGCTAGTTGAAGCGTTTTTTAATGCTGTGTCACAACATTTGAATCAACAGGGAAAATTGTGTATTTATGGGCCATTTAATTATCAAGGCCAGTACACGAGTGAAAGTAATGCCGGTTTTGATCTTTGGCTGAAAGAGCGAGATAGCGAAAGTGCTATTCGTGATATTGAAGCAATAATAGCTTTAGCCAAGAATGCCGGTTTATTGTTAGCAGATGATCACCCTATGCCAGCGAATAACCGCCTACTGATATTTAATAAAGTGAATTAACACTATAGTTAGCATAAATATCAGTAAATAAAATACGCTAGCAAACCGCTAGCGCAAAATAATAATACTACTCGTTCGGCACTTTCACCGAGACTTCAATTGATTTAGCATTGCCGGCAAGCCATTTTTGCAAATAGATACTGCCCAACACTTCTGCTTTTCCTGGCTCAGGCACCTCTTTGAACCGAATGCTGTTTTTATTTTCTTTTTCAAAAACAAGCTTAACATTAACTTCTGGCATTTGACTGTCCTTATGGCTATGTAAACCTTAGGTAATATTTAAACGTGCAACTAACCACGAAGCAATGTCACGAATTTCTGTTGGATGAACACTGTGCGCCATTGGGTACGTTTTCCACGTTACCGGATAGTTTTTCTCATTCAGTAATTTATTGGCCATTTTACCGGCACTTAATGGTACAACATCATCATTATCACCATGTAATTGCAAAATATTTGTATCGCTATTTGCCACACTAAGTTGTTCTGGTAATCCATCGGCATTAGGTAAGTAGCATGATAACGCCATAATACCCGCTAGTTTCTCAGGGTAGCGTAAACCGGTAAACATACTTACCACACCACCTTGGCTAAAACCGGCTAAAACAATATTACTGGTTGCAATACCTTTATCATTTTGTTCTTTGATCAGGGCTTTAACTTTAGCTTCAGATTCAAGTACACCGGCCATATCAGCGCGGTTATGCAAGTCCATACTTTTAATATCGTACCATGAGCGCATAACATAACCTTGGTTAAGGGTTACTGGTTGCTCAGGGGCATGAGGAAAAATAAAGCGTACCGTATGACTTGTAGGTAATCTTAGTTCAGGTACGATGGGCGAAAATCCAGCTCCAGAGTCGCCTAAACCGTGTAACCAAATAACACAGGCTGTGGCAGGCAAACTTGGCTCAATGGTAATTCTATCTAATGGAACAGCTGACATGCATCTCTCTTTATATGGGTAACAGTAAAAAATGTCGATATCATAACGTTTCTACAGAAGCTGATACAACTAACTCCGCCTCAATAATGATAATTTTTATCACAAATTAGCCGAAGTTAGAGATAAATTAATCGATAATTAGGCATAAATTATTCAAAGCACTGATTTTTATTGATCCCATAGCACAACAACAATACAGTAGGTGTTACTTGACAAGAAAACATGGATGAAGGAAGAAAAACCAACCGATGAACTTTCCGAAAAAAACCTTACTTGTTATTAGCATCAGTCTTAGCGCCTTAATTATCGGCTATATTGCCCGTGTCAGTATCATAAACAGTATTAGCAAAACAGAATTAGCTTTATACCAAGCTAAAATCACTTGTCTCAACTTTCACCTGAGCACTGATTTAGCACTGACAATAAGTGCTTTATGTATAGAAACACCGCAAGCTAAGGTTGATATTCGTGATATGGCAATAAGCCTTGCGTTAACTTCAAGCCAAAAAATAAAAACTATCGATATTGCATCGCTGAGTATAAATGGTAAAGCGGAGCTAGTTCCTTATCTCATTGATGCCCAAAGAAGCTCCCAGAAAAATGCCGAGAAAAAACCGAGTGAATTATCAGCCTCACAACAATTACAAGCAGCTTTATCTCAACTAGCTCAGTTTGATTTACCTTTTGATATTGCAGTGAAACAATTGCGTTATATTCCCTATCAAGTGATCGATAACAACAAGACGAATCGCTATAAAAATAGCAAAACCGATATAAGTAATTTAAATGATAGTTATTTTGGGCATTTTACAGCTAACGGCAGTCAGCTTGAAATGCGATTACAAGATCATCAACAGCAGACATTGCTCGCGGCTAAGTTTTCTAAAAATGAACCAGCAGCGCAAGAAAACTTCTCCCTAGAATTAAGCGCTCAGCTATCGCTCTTAACTGACTTTTTTTATCGACATAACATACCACTGCCTGTATCAATAACAGCGCTTACACAGGCAATTACAGCTAATGGAGAGCTTCGCAGTCTAATCAATTATCAGGGCGATAGACTAACTTTAAATAACCAATTAAGTGCTTTTAGCCTTAAGGCTGATACTGGCATCGAAGCAAGTGGACCTTTTAAGCTCAGTGGAGCGCTAGATATAAACACTGAAATAAATTTTTCAACTAGCCATAAAACACATAAAGACGATACAGAACTTGCTTTACATTTTCCGGCTAGCAATGCCTTACAATTACAGTTTAGCCAACCACATTTACTCGCGCTATTGAGTAATAATGATTTACCCCCTGAGCTTGTCACCTTGCTAAAAGACAATCCTATTAACCAGTTCACGCTAAACCCTGATGGTGATTTTTTTTACCGTTTCAAGGCGCAACAACTGACGCTGTCTAGCTTAAAAGTTACCGCAAAAAATATTGCAAACGCCACACCAAATTCTGCTCTAGGCACTAATCCAGCAAACGAGCTAGGTAAAAAAACAAACAATATTGAGCCTGTTCATCAACTTAACTTAAACAATATTGTTTTAGATCTCCATCAGTTCATAACCCCTAACCATAAAAGCGCTAAGCTTGCAGACAACTAGCAACTAAGTGCAAACGATGCCGAGAAGACACTGAGCAACAATTCAGCAAAAAATAACACCACTGGCAATCAGCTATCAGAAAAAAACGTTTTTTTAACTCAGCTAGACTTTGTGCTTAATAGTTCACTGAAACTTTCCGCAATCAATAACTTCACCTCTGAAGCTGTTGAAATAATGTTACAAGGCTCTATTCGTCAAACTCAACATGAAACGCTAATAAATATTACTGAAAATTCGTTTTTGTCGAACAATAATATCGCCATAGTGTCTGAACAGAACTCCGGCAATAAAAAACTACTATCAATTAAAAACATAAAAAACCGTCTGCAAGGCGATATACGCATTCCAGACCAACAAGCGTTCAGCTTAAATTTAACAATCGACAGTGTAGCGAGTAAATTACAAGTACCCAAACAACTCAATATCAATAAACTAACGCTCAACAGCAATATAACCGGTAATGTTAATAACATTCAAATAACCACCCTTGCTAGCGCTGACTCAGTGCCATTAGGAACTTTAGCTATTTCAGGTGCAATAGAGAAACCCCATATTGCCCTCACTGCTAAAGTATTATCATTAACTGATTTGTTGTCACTCAATATGCAATTACCGGTCAAGGTGGCTTTAGTCGATGGCACGCTAAGTTATAGCGTAACGGGTCAAGTCAGTGACTTATCTAACATAGTAAACACACCGTTAGTTATCTCATTAACGGTTGCTTCCGTCAGCGGTGAAGTTGAAGATATTTGGTTGCAAGAACTTAATTGGCAGCAAAATTTTAACTATCAAAACGCTAAGTTAACCACGCAACACAGCGTTGAGGAAAACCTAACGGTCGCTCTAATAGACACACCGACACCGATAGCAAAATTGTCAGTTAACACTGCTTTAAGTTACCAAAAAGATTTTAAAATTACCGCAAGTCAACTCAAAGGCAATATTTTAGGTGGAAGCTTTGCTATTCCAAATATTCAATGGCCATTAGAACACAGCCATTCAGTTGACGTTCAGCTTACCTCTATAGACTTAGAGCAAGTATTAGCATTAGATAAAAAACAAGGCATTGTTGTGACTGGTAGTGTCTCAGGTCAATTACCGATTATTTTTGATGGCGAAAAATACACCATGGAAAAAGGTGAGTTACATAATGTCACTCATGGCCTTATTCAAGTAATGAATAACCCTGCGGTAGAAGAGCTAAAAGCAAATAACAGTCAATTACAGTTAGCGTTTGATGCATTGCAAAACTTGCATTATCATCAACTGTCCTCTGATGTTTCTATGGCGGATGACGGCTATATGCTATTAGCAACGGTAATTAAAGGCCGTAATCCAGATATCGACAACGATGTAAATTTGAATTTGAACTTAAGCTATGATCTATTAGGTTTACTTGAATCAATGTCAATTACCGAACAATTTGAAGAACGTATTATCAAAGGTTTACAAAAACATTAAGGAGTAAGTATGAATAAAATACTAACCGCAGTGTTAGCTATTTTTATAATAAGTGGCTGTACACATAAGATAGAAGTCAGCGCAAAAGAGCCGATCACCATTAATTTAAACTTAAAAATAGATCATGAAATTAAAGTGAAAGTTGATAAACAACTCGATGACATTTTTAGTGACGATAGCGACGTATTTTAGGAGATAATCATGAGTAAACTAAGTAGTAATATAACCAATAAACTAGTTAAAAAATTAACCTGCGCGCTATTAGTATCAACCATGGCATTTTCAGCCTGGGCTATTTCACTTGACGATGCAAAACAGCAAGGTCTAGTTGGCGAAATGCCAAACGGTTATTTAGGGGTAGTCGTCAATAGTGCTGAAGCGAAAAGCTTAGTTGCTAGTGTTAATGAAAAGCGTAAAGAAATTTATCTTAATTTAGCCAGAAAAAATAAAATCACACTGCAGCAAGTCACCGCTTTAGCCGGTCAAAAAGCCTTAGCGAAAACACAGTCAGGTCATTTAATTCAAAATGCTGCTGGTCAATGGGTAAAAAAATAGTCACAGCTTAATCAACAATAAATAAACAACAAAAGGGATTAACGAATTCCTTTTGTTGTTTTTATGTCTATTAAGTAATAAGTAAACATCTTCAAATAATTCTATAATATGCTTTCTAGCAGACTTTGACTTTTTCTACACATTTATTTTTAGTTTCTTGAATAAATGTAACATCATCATTTACTTGAGAGTCCTTCTTATTATGCACACCGTCGTTACAAATGATTCTTAGCTAATGAAATATATGTTTTATATTTCGATTTATTACCCCTGAATCATTCAGAGCCTCAATTCGGTCATACAAATTATTTATAGAGAATCCGAATGCTGTTTTACCTGCAATTAAAACACATAACTCTTCTATTATTTTCCCAAATTTTAATAAAGAATAATCAGGATTATCATTCAAAAACTCAATTGCGGTTTGATAATCCTGATAAATAACACCCGTAAACTGGTTAGTAAAATCTAAATCCGTTTTGATTTCATTCATCTAATACTACTTCCTTAATTTATCTATGGCTGCGGTGTCAAACCATTTTTACTCAAACCTTTCATCAACACATCAAACATCAATTCAGCAAAACCTTTAGCTACAAATTCATTTGATAACACTTTCATTGCCATACTTTCATGTGCGCCCATACTTTGTATAACAGCATCGTTAATTGATTCAGGAAATGCGCCTAACATGGCTTGTTCTTTGGTGTTGTTGCGAAGTTGATCCATTACCGTATCATTTTCTGAAACTTTACCAGCGATAGTATTAGCATAATTAACCATATCGCCTTCTGTTAAGCCATCTTCAACAAAAAGATCGTTCATTCTGCTAATGATTTCATTTAATAATTCAGTCTGAGCATCTTTTGGAGTTGCACCACTACTCTCTTTTGTTGGAGCTAAATATGATTTAGGTTCTTCACCTACTTTGTATCCAAGTTCTAAATTAGCTTCGCGTTGCTCATGCAAGCGGTAGTGAGTCATTGCCACATCAGATAAATCTATATCGTCCTGCAACACATCAAATCGCAGTAACGGGTGTAAATGCTTGGCAAAAATACTGAGTTTTTCTAAATCGAAATCATCAAAATCGACTATTTGAGAACTGAACTCGTAATAACGGCAAAATGAAATTAAGTCCTTTTTAAATACTTCAATAATATCTCGTGCTTCTTTAGCGTTTTTAACACTATTTTCAGCAAATTTAATTTTCTTATCGTTGTTTTCTGCTTTAGCTTTTTCTAATTCAGCTCTAGCAATATCCATCACGTGCGTGGCTTCTTTATAACGCACAGAAAAACGCTCAACCGCAGGTTTACAAATATTGGCTAACTTTTCTTGTTTAGTGCGTTTGTTGTTATAAGCTTCAACAAAGTTTTCAACTTCAATCCATTGGTAAATACCAACAGCATTAAGTTTTTCCATAATGTCATAAACAATATTAGGATCTGACACGCCAGCTAACTCAGCCGTTTGAAAGTAGACCTTAAATTCTGCCAAAACCTCTTCAGGGTCATTAACAAAATCAAGTACAAAGGTTTTATCTTTCCCTTGGTACGTACGGTTTAACCTTGAAAGAGTTTGAATACATTCAACGCCTTTTAATGGTTTATCAACATACATAGCGACTAATTTAGGCTGATCAAAACCTGTTTGAAATTTATTGGCAACCAACATTACTTGATAATCAGTGGTATCAAACGCTTTACGCATGTCTCTACCGCGTAAATTGGGGTTCATATTTTTTTCAGTGAATGCTGAATCAGGAAAATCAGGATCATTCACTTCACCTGAAAATGCCACCATTGCATTAACATTGTCGTAGCCTTTGTTAGCAACGTACTTTTCAAACGCCAGCTTGTACCTTACTGCTTCTAATCTGCTTGATGTCACCACCATAGCTTTAGCTTCACCACCTAATAGGTGTTTAATCTTACTGTTGAAATGCTCAATAATAGTTTCAACTTTCTGCGCGATATTATGTGGGTGTAATCGTACCCATTTAGCCATTTTAGAAGCCGCTTTTTTACTATCTACTTCATGGTCGCTTTCAGGATTTTGATGTGCTAATTGATACGCTACGCGGTAACTGGTGTAGTTTTGCAATACATCTAATATAAAACCTTCTTCAATCGCCTGACGCATTGAATAAACATGAAATGCTTCTGGTTTATTGTCATCGGCTGCTGGTGAATCAGGATCAGGGCAACGACCGAATAACTCTAATGTTTTACCTTTAGGCGTAGCGGTAAAAGCAAAATAACTAATGTTTTTAGAGCCTTTTCTGGCTTCTAAACTTAGCCTTAATATATCTTCACTATCTAACTCTTCATCATCGCCTAGTTGTTCAGCCATCAATACTTCACGTAATTTACGTGCAGTGGTTCCCGTTTGGCTTGAATGTGCTTCATCAGCAATAACAGCAAAGCTTCTACCAGCTAACGTTAAGTCTTTACGAATAGCTTCTAATACGTGTGGAAAGGTTTGAATAGTTACAATAATAATTGAGGTACTAGCTTTTAATTCACCTGCTAATTGGCTTGATTTACTGCCTTGTGCTTCTTCGCGATTAACACGGGCGATCATGCCTTCGTTATGGTCAAACTGATAAATAGTATCTTGCAATTGGCTATCAAGTACCGTTCTATCAGTAATAACAATTACCGAATCAAAAACCTTATCACCCACTTGTTTTTTAAGGGCTTCATGATCAGAGTAATAGTGTAATGATGCTAATTGATGTGACAACCAAGCAATAGAGTTTGACTTACCAGATCCAGCACTGTGTTGAATTAAATACTTTTCACCTGTACCTTCTGTTTCAACAGTATTTAACAAAGTCGATACGGCAGACCACTGATGATAACGAGGAAATATTAACGTTTCTTTTTTAATTATTGTGCCATCAAGCTGTTCTTTATCTTCAACTTGCAGATGAATATATCGACCAAGAATAGTTAAGAGGTTATCTTTTTCAAAAATCTCATTCCACAAGTAATCTGTTGAATAGCCATTTGGATTAACCTCATTACCAGCAGCACCTTCGCTTGTACCTTGGTCAAAAGGTAAGAAAAATGTTTTTTTACCTGCTAAACGAGTAGTCATAGCTACGTTATATTGGCTAACAGCAAAATGAACTAATGCTCCACGTTTAAAGGTTAATAATGGCTCAGGCTTTTTAGTTTTAGGATCTTTAGGTTGACGATCCTTCATATATTGAATTTTGGCATTATCTAATGCCTGTTTAAATTCAGATTTTAGCTCTAAGGTGGCAACAGGAAGACCATTTACAAACAAAGTTAAATCAATTCGACCTTCATAATTATTAGGTGAATATACCAGCTCAGGTACAACGCGTAATATATTTTGATCGTAACGTTTAATAGCATCAGGATTTAAACCATGATCAGGTTTAAAAGTACATAAACTAAACTTGGCACCTCTGTCTTTAACTAAATTACGTAAAACCCAAAGTGCTCCTTTATTACTGGCAGATAAATCCCTAACAACCGTTTTTAATAATGCTTCTTCGGGATTCTTAGCATGTATCTTTAATTGCTTTTCCCATTGTTCTGGTTGAGTCGTTTGAACAAAGCTAATTAAATCTTCAGGGTATAACGCCAATTCTTTATTATATTTTTTAGACTCACCTAGCAACCATCCATGTGATTGCATTTGGTCTAAAATATCATTTTGAAAACTATTTTCTCTGGTTTTGGCTTCTTGTGATTTATTCGACATTTTATTAACTATTCCTTGTCTTTTTTAAGCATCGACCTTAAATATTCAATGTTCATTTTTGCGCCTTCGGCTTCTTTTAATCCGCGCCTTTTTGCTGAATATTTATCGAATTCTCGTTTAGCTTTATCATCAGCATCTGCTTTTGTTATGTGTCCTGCACCTTGTAAAACATCACGGTTGTTAAAAGCTAAAAATTGATCAAGTTTCTCAGTCCAGTTAGCGAGTAATATCTGTTTTCTTTGTAATGCTTGATCTTCAGCGTAATCAAGCCACATATTTACAATGCGATTAAGCCCTGTAATTTCATCTTGCGTTAAATAATTTTTAGCAATAGTAACATCGGTTTTTCTAACTTCGTCTCCTTTGAAGCTAGTTAAGCCTGCGTTAGGTTTATCTGCGCCTATACGCTGTGATATTAATTCAGCGGCCGTTAACCCTGTACTGGCAAAGTGCAATTTATTTTGTATCATTTGAAAAAACAAAGTGGTTTCTTTAGTGCTTGGCATATAATCAGATGCCATCGCAAAAATATCCGTTACACGTAAATATACTCGCCGTTCACTTGCCCGTATATCGCGAATACGTTCAAGCATTTCATCAAAGTAATCAGGCACTGCAGAATGACCCACGGGAGGGTTTTTAAGACGTTCATCGTCCATGACAAAACCTTTTACCAAATACTCTTCAATGGTTGTTGTCGCCCATTTTCTAAATTGAGTACCCTGTGCAGAACGTACCCGATAACCTACGGCAATAATTACAGGTAGACTGTAATGTAATTTATTACGTGTAACCTGCCGACTACCTTCTTGTCCAACTTGTAAGTAATACTTACAAGTTAAATTTTGTACAAGTTCTTCTTCATCATAAATCGCTTTAATATGTTGGGTGATAGCTTGTGGCGTAATTTGATATAAATCACTCATCGCTTGTTGTGTTAACCACAAAGTGTCTGACTCAAATCGACACTCAACCTTAGTTTTCCCGTTAGCACTTTGAAAAAGAATAAATTCTCCTTGCGGTGCATTGGGTGTTAATTCGTTGTTATTATTGACAGTAAAGTTATCAACCATGATTTACCTCCTCTTTTAAGGCAAAGTGACGCACATCTATTTTTCCAGTAACAGCAGCAGAGATAAGCGCTGTTTTACGTTCTTTTAATAAAGTTATTTGGGCTGTCGACTTTTCAGTTAAACGCTCAAATATTGATATTTTATTTTCTAAATATTTCGCAATTGTAATCTGCTCACTTAGAGGAGGAATGGCTATTTTTAATCCTTTAATTCTTTCAACAGAAATACCTGGTTGCGCTGCTGAAACTGAATACTGCCCTAAATTCATAAATCTTAAAAATTCAGAAATGAAAATCAGATTAAACTTAACGTATGGATAAACAACTACAGCATGTTCAGATGCAAAAAATTTATTTTTAGCAATGTTGATATTGCCACACAAAGCACCTTGTCTTCCTATTAAGACATATTCACCATCGCAGTTATAACTAGAAGTAAATCCTCTTTGTCCGTTTCCACCGAATACTGGATATTTACCTTCTTTCTCTATCAAACTAGAGGTAATCGTGTCACCACTTTGTAATTTCAAGAAATAGCTTAATTTAACTACTCGCCAATGCTCAGGCACTTCACCTAACCATTCAACGCCTGAGTCTTTCATTGGCGTAGCACGTCCGTTAAGTGAAGGCAGGCCACGGGTGACAGCATGGGAAATAACGGCTTGGCGTTTTTCTTTTAATAGCTCAATTAACTTTTCTTGCTTGGCAATTAAGGTGTCAATTTTTGCCGTTTCATGGTCGAGGAAATAGGCTATTTTTTGTTGTTCTTGGATACAAGGAAATGCAGCAGTGTATGTGTTTATTATTTCAGCAGGAACACGTTTCAAGCCACCTGCTCCCGACATAGCTGCAATTGCTATTTCCATAAAACTATCTTCTTGTAGGCGATAGAATAAAAACTGATTATTTAATTTTGCATTAGCCCTTAGCACGTAAATTTCAGATGAACCAAAACCTAAACCGTTATGCAGTTCTTTGGCTATTGCCATGTTTTTATTCTCAAAACATGGCGTTACTTTCGCTATAAGTAAATCTTCATTTTCGAAATAAGTATATCCGTCATAAACATCTGAAACGTTTTTCGTTTCATCAAGTTTTAAACTGTTTAACTTCAGCTTTTCCATCGGCAAGAAACTACATAGCTCAGAAAGTTTCTTTTCTTTAATACCTGATTTTTTAGGGTTTAGCTCTGCTAAATGCTTTAATGGAATCACATCCCAAGAAATAGGCACATCCCCCAACCACTTAACTCCTGAATCTCTGTATTCAGGATATTCCTGATAGCGACCTGTCATTATGAATGCACCTCTTGCAGTAACTTCATAATATCGGCTGAAACAGCATCTAAATCGGCATCAATTGCTTCCAATGCTCTTGGTGGTTGGTATACATAAAAATGGCGGTTAAATGGTATTTCATAACCGACAATGCCGACTTCACCATCCTTGCTATCAACCTTACTTTCATCAATCCAAGCATCGGGAACGTGCGGTAATACTTCACGTTCAAAGTAGTCTTGCACTGATTCGTTTAATGGTACGTTCTCATTATCTCGTAAGTCAGGGTTTGGCTCTGGTTGTCCTTTTTGTTTACCTGATTCAAAAAGACAAGTTTCAGCATTTTCATCTTGCTCACCAAAATGTTTACAAATAAGCTTTTTCTCACTTGCTGATAGCTTTTCAGAGAGTCTGTTAAAGAATGCTGATCGGCTTAATATTTTCTCACTACCAATCAACGACTGTAGTTCGGTGTAAGCAGCAGGTGCTTGAAGCAAAACATTTAATTCTGATTCACCTTTTTTAGCTTTAGGTGTGTTTTTCTTAATATATTCTTGATTATAACTTTCAAAATTCTCTTCAGTTACTTCAAACGCTAATTTTAATGGCCGTTCTACGGTAATGCGTCTGTAACCAAAATCTTGATAATCAAATATTTTACTAAAGTCGTTTTCAACAAACTGACCATAAGTTTTAACGATAGTTTCTATACTTTCTTCGGTGAGTTCTTTACGTTTACTACCTAGAGATTTACGCATTGCTTGGTAAAACACGTTTTCAACTGGTGCATCAGATTCACCACCGCCACTGCGACCTCTACCGCCTTTCTTAGCTCGTTCTTTAGAGGCATTAATCAGTTGAACTTTGCCTTTACGTTGTGCTGGTTTGTTATTCGATAAAACCCAGATATAGGTAGCAATACCTGTGTTGTAGAACATATCGGTAGGTAAAGCGATTATTGCTTCAAGTAAATCGTTCTCAAGCACGTAACGTCTTATTTCACTTTCACCTGAGCCTGCACCACCTGTAAATAAAGGCGAGCCATTTAAGATAATACCAATACGTGAACCGCTTTCTTTTGAATTAGGCGTAAGTGGGCGCATTTTGCTAATTAAGTGCATTAAGAATAATAATGAACCGTCTGACACTCTTGGTAAGCCTGCGCCAAAACGACCTTCAAAGCCTTTTTCTTTGTTCTCGTCATTAATTTTTTTTTGTACTTTTTTCCAATCTACACCAAAGGGTGGATTAGATAACATATAATCAAATTTTTCGGTTGGTAGCTGATCGTCAGATAAGGTATTACCCAATTTAATGTTATCGACCTTTTGCCCTTTAATGAGCATATCGGCTTTACAGATAGCGTATGACTCAGGGTTTAATTCTTGCCCAAATGCTGATAATGCGGCTTTGTCGTTAAGTTCATGTACGTATTCCATGCCTGATGATAAAAAGCCACCTGTACCAGCCGTTGGATCGTAAATGCTGCGAACTAAACCAGACTGAGTAAGAAGGTCATCATCATTACAAAATACTAATGAGGTGGTTAGACGGACAATATCTCGTGGAGTAAAGTGTTCCCCTGCGGTTTCGTTAGAGCTTTCAGCAAATCGTCTGATTAATTCTTCAAACACTAAACCCATATTATGGTTATCAACCACTTCAGGATGAAGGTCAGTTGTTGCAAAGCGTTTTGCTACTTTATAAAGTAAGTCAGCTTCTTCTAATTTGTCGATAGTATTGAAGAAATCAAAGTGTTCGAATATTTCACGGGCATTAGGGCTAAAAGATTGTACATAGCTTTCAAGGTTTTGCGCTACACCTGTTTCACCCAATTTGTTCAAATCCATTTTACTGGTGTTATAAAAGCTTAATTTGGCAGCGTGGGTAAGTATTTTATCTTGCGCTTCAATTGGTTTGTTTTTAACAGTTTCATACATTGTAAGTACGCTTGGCTTGGTGTTCTCAAGTACACATTCTAAACGTCTTAATAGCGTAAAAGGTAAGATAATACGCCCGTACTGGCTTTGTTTGAAATCACCACGGAGAAGATCAGCAACCGACCATAAAAATGCTGCTGTAGAAGAGAAATTGTCCGACATAAGAGTTTACCTTGAAAGTGTTTAAGTTTCCGTAACTTTTGGCTTGAGGCTAATAGTTGTTGTGGCGATAAACTTAAAGGGTTATTCATATTAAGGGTAATCTACCACATAACTATGTTTTATAAAGTAATTAGTGCGTTTTATGCTAGTTTAAAATGCTTAATATTTGTAGTTTTCGATACTGTTTCTAAGACTGAGTTTTCTATGTGCTAATTAGGAAAAACATGGTTTCAATATTACAGCAAAAGTTTCTTATAGTAGTTTCTGGTATTTTTGCTTTTTAATAGTGAACCACTCGTTAATAATACTTTCAAAAGTATTATTAACGACAAGTTGAATATCTTTTTGTTCTTTAGGGTCAATATCCTGGATCAATAAAGCTTTAGTCTCAGCACGTTTTTCTGGCTTGTGCCAAGGCTACTTCAGGCTAGCTTCCAAAACCCATTGAGTTACGCTTTTAGTGTTCGGATAGTCATAATTGAATAGTTAACGTTTAGTTCGCGTAGGTTTTACTCCGAGCATTAAACCGTAGTCATCTAACAAGTTATACTTCTTGTCTTTAGACTTTGCTTGTCTTACTTCTGTATTGGTTAATGGTTAGGACGTTTTAGCCATTTTAGTAACATTCTCTTATCAACAAATAATGAGTGTTAGCTTTATTGCTACTAAAATCATCAGATTTTACCAAAATGCTTCAGACATAAAAAAACCGCAACACCTAGTTTAAATAGGTTATTCCGGTTTTTTATGGGTTCTATTAGAACCTGTATTTGGTGCAGATAGAGAGACTCGAACTCTCACGCCCTAAGGCACCACCCCCTCAAGGTGGCGCGTCTACCAATTCCGCCATATCTGCAAATTTTTTAAACTAGCCTGGTACGTCGCTATCTTTTTCTGTTGCAACATCACTACTTGGCACATCAGTATTATTAGCTTTAGGCTCAACACTATCAGTTGGAATAGCATCAGTTGCAGGAGCAACTTGTCCCGCAGGAGTGTCAATATTATTCCACTCATCCGTCGCTTTAACACGATTAGCGGTTAAGTTACCTAACACTAAGCTAATAACAAAAAAAGCAATCGCTAAGTAAGTAGTCGCTTTAGTTAAGAAGTTACCTGAACCGCTTGAGCCAAAAATAGTTGCTGATGAACCAGCACCGAATGATGCGCCCATATCAGCACCTTTACCTTGTTGAATAAGCACTAAGCCAATTAAACATAAAGCAACGATCAAATACACTACAATTAACACTTGATACAACATTTTATTATCCCTTTGCTGCTGAGCAAATTACTTTGAATTCATCAGCTTTTAAACTAGCACCGCCGATTAATCCACCATCGATATCGGCTTGTGCAAATAATTCTTCACAGTTTGTCGCATTGACACTGCCACCATACAACAATGGCACTTTAACTGCGACGTTTTCATCAATTTTCGCGATAAATTCACGAATAAAGTGATGTGTTGCTTGTGCCATTTCTGGCGATGCTGTTTTTCCTGTACCTATTGCCCAAACTGGCTCATACGCAATAACAACATCTTTAAAATTTTCAATACCTATTTCATCAATCACCGGCTGTAATTGCGCGGCTAAAACGACTTCGGTTTGCTCTGCCATTCGCTCTTCTTCACTTTCACCTATACATAAAATAGGTTTCAAGTTTGCCGCTAGCGTAGCTTTAACTTTTTGTGCAACTAATGAACTTGATTCTTTATATATACTACGACGTTCTGAGTGTCCTAGTATGACATAATTGACACCAACTTCTTGTAACATTGAGGTGGATACTTCCCCCGTAAATGCACCTTTAGCATGCTCATTTAAATTTTGAGCGCCTAAGCTGAATACCTTCGGCAATTTCAGCTCAGTGCTGACTAAACTAAATGCCGCTAAGTAAGGAAAGCTAGGACAGACAACAACTTCAACATTTTCATTTAACGTTAAACTGTTTAACTCTGAAACCATTGAGTTGACTAATGCCAAACTGCCATTCATTTTCCAGTTTGCTGCAACTATTGCGCGTCTATTCATTTTTCATTCCTAAATCAAAGCGGCGAGATATTAACTAACCTGTCGACAAGATACAAGTTTTTCAAGCAATATCTTGTTCAATTGCTTAATATTTATTCGACATGATGAAATGGTCGAATAGTTACCCCTAACATGCAAGCTTAACGGCGTCAGCAATATTGTGAGCTAAGGCTGTTACTTCATCGTGTTCAGGGCCTTCAACCATAACTCTGATCAGTGGTTCAGTGCCTGATTTTCTCAACAACACACGGCCACGACCGGTCAATGTTTCATTCACTTTTTTAACAGCAGCAACAACTTCATCATTAACTAAAGGATCGCTATCACCCGAAAATCTAACATTGACTAAAACTTGTGGTAACTTGGTCATGCCTTGGCGTAATTCGAATAAGGCTTTACCGGTATTACAAATAGCCGTTAAAACATTCAATGCCGCAATAATACCATCACCTGTTGATGTATGGTTTAAGTTGATGACATGGCCAGAGTTTTCCGCACCTAATTGCCAGCCTTTTTGTTTGAGCATTTCCATCACGTATCGGTCACCGACTTTACTACGAACGAATGGAACCCCCATATCAGCTAGCGCTAGTTCTAGGCCCATATTACTCATTAATGTGCCAACAACACCACCATCGATATT
This sequence comes from Colwellia sp. M166, assembly GCF_024585285.1. Lineage (NCBI taxonomy): Bacteria > Pseudomonadati > Pseudomonadota > Gammaproteobacteria > Alteromonadales > Colwelliaceae > Colwellia > Colwellia sp. M166. The sequence continues at coordinate 4,661,625 of NZ_CP040755.1, read as the reverse complement.
GCCACTTTTCAAATCGTTACAAGCAATAACATAAACTGACTCATCACCATCAATAACATAGCCGGTATGATCTACCATCATTAAACGGTCACCATCACCATCTAAAGCAATACCAAGGTCCGCTTGATGTTCAACTACCGCAGCGCTAATTGCTGCCATAGATGTTGCGCCACATTCATGGTTAATATTGGTGCCGTTTGGTGAGGTACCAATTTCAATAACTTCAGCCCCCAGCTCTCGAAAAACATCAGGCGCAATATGGTAGGTTGCACCATGGGCACAGTCCACTACCATTTTCATACCTTTTAAAGAATATTGGCTTGGAAAGTTACTTTTACAAAATTCAATATAGCGCCCAGCCGCATCAGCAATACGATTGGCTTTACCTAAATGCGCAGATTCTACACAGCCCATATCTTTATCGAGCTCAGCTTCAATAGCTAATTCAACGTCATCTGGTAATTTCTGACCATCTTGTGAGAAAAATTTAATACCATTATCATAAAATGGATTATGCGACGCACTAATAACAATACCAGCTTCCGCACGAAAGGTTTTAGTTAAATAAGCAATGCCTGGCGTTGGCATTGGCCCAAGTAAACCAATGTCAATACCGGCAGCAGAGAACCCTGCTTCTAATGCTGATTCCAACATGTAGCCTGATATACGGGTATCTTTCCCAATAAGTACTTTTTTAGTGCCTTGTGCAGCTAAAACGCGGCCTGCGGCATAACCTAACTTCATAACAAATTCTGGGGTAATTGGGTATTGTCCGACTAAACCACGAATTCCATCGGTACCGAAATATCTTCTTTCTGACATGAGTTTCTCCATTGCGCTAATGGCTTTGCTATTAGCTTTTTAATCTTAGCTGTTTACTGATTATCAGTTACGGCTTGTAATACTGTTAATGCGTCCACGGTTGCAGCAACATCGTGCACACGAATAATATTGGCTCCTTGTTGGGCGGCAATAATGGCAGCACTTAAGCTACCGGCAAGACGTTGTTTAACATCTCGATTTAATAAATTTCCTATCATAGATTTACGCGAAACACCAATAAGTAAAGGTAGTTTTAGCTGAGAGAATGCAGATAAATTCGCTAATAAGTGATAATTTTGCGCAAGTGTTTTTCCAAAACCAAAACCCGGATCTAAAATTATGCGCTCACGCGCGATGCCTGCACTAAGGCAAGCCTCAATTCGTTGTTGAAAAAACGTTACTATATCGTTAATCACATGCTGGTAACTGGGATTGTTTTGCATGGTGCGAGGTAAACCTTGCATATGCATTAAACAAAGCGGAATATTACTTTGCGCCACCGCCGCTAAACAACCTTCATTTTGTAAGGCTGCAACATCATTAATCATATCAGCACCGGCAGTTATTGCCGCGTTCATTACCGCTGCTTTACTCGTATCAATCGACACTAAAATATTAAAGCGTTGCTTAATGGCAATAAGCACTGGAATAACACGCGCTAACTCATCGGCTTCACTGACCTCCGCAGCACCTGGTCGTGTTGACTCACCACCAATATCAATAATGCTAGCACCATCAGCAATCATACGTTCAACTTGTGCAAGCGCATGTTCAAGTTGCATGTACTTGCCACCATCTGAAAATGAATCTGGGGTAAGGTTAAGAATACCCATCACTTGCGGTGTCGATAAGTCGAGACTTGAGTTTGGACAATTAAGATAATTTACCTGCATATGCTCTTTATTAATTTTGTTGATAAATAATGTTCAAACTTTACATAAGTTAAAGCCTCAATAGCTGATAAATCGAATGATTTAACCATTGAGGCTTTTATGTCATATATGCTATTTATTTAGCAGGAATATCTGAAGGTTCAGTTGAGCTTGAAGATTCAGTTGATTCCTTTTTCTCATCATCTTTTTTTGCTGATGGTTTACTAGAGTCAGCATTGTTATCTGATTTATCATCAGAGTTCCTACCATCAAAGTCAGCCGGTGGGCGAACTTTAGTACGATTCATTAGATCATCTACTTGCAAGGCATCAATAGTTTCATATTCCATTAACGCATCTTTCATCGCATGCAAAATATCTTCATTTTCTTTTAAGATAGTCGCTGCACGTTCATAGTTACGATTAACAAAGTCTTTAATTTCTTCATCAATAGCGCGTGCTGTTTCGTCAGACATGTTCAGTGATTTAGACGATGTTCTGCCTAAAAATACTTCACCTTCTTCTTCAGCAAATAGCATAGGACCCATTTTTTGAGAAAAGCCCCATTGTGTTACCATTTTACGGGCAAGTTGCGTGGCACGTTCAATATCATTTGATGCACCTGTTGACACTTTTTCAAAACCGTAAATCATTTCTTCAGCAATACGGCCACCGTATAACGATGAAATATTACTTTCCAAGTGCTGTTTACTATGACTAAATCTGTCTTGTTCAGGTAAGTACATAGTGACACCTAACGCACGGCCACGTGGCATAATACTGACTTTGTAAACTGGATCATGATCAGGTACTAAGCGACCAACAATAGCGTGACCCGCTTCATGGTAAGCGGTCATTTCTTTTTCAGTTTCGCTCATTACCATTGAACGGCGCTCTGAACCCATCATGATTTTATCTTTCGCTTTTTCAAATTCAGCCATACCCACAACGCGTCGTGCTGAACGGGCTGCAAACAATGCCGCTTCGTTAACTAAGTTAGCTAAGTCAGCACCAGAAAAGCCTGGGGTACCACGAGCAATAACCGACGCTTTAACATCGTCACCTAATGGTACTTTACGCATATGTACTTTAAGAATTTGTTCACGGCCACGAATATCAGGCAAACCAACAGTGACTTGACGGTCAAAACGACCAGGACGAAGTAATGCCGGATCTAACACGTCTGGACGGTTAGTTGCAGCAATAACAATAACGCCTTCATTACCTTCAAAACCATCCATTTCAACTAGCATTTGGTTTAGTGTTTGCTCACGTTCATCATGACCACCACCCATACCTGCGCCACGTTGGCGACCAACAGCATCAATTTCATCGATGAAGATAATACAAGGCGCTGATTTTTTCGCTTGTTCGAACATGTCACGCACACGAGAGGCACCAACACCAACAAACATTTCAACAAAGTCTGAACCAGAAATAGTAAAAAACGGAACTTTAGCTTCACCGGCAATGGCTTTTGCTAATAAAGTTTTACCGGTACCGGGTTGACCCACCATCAATACGCCTGATGGAATACGGCCACCAAGTTTTTGAAAGCGTGATGGGTCTTTCAAATAATCGACTAATTCAGATACTTCTTCTTTTGCTTCGTCACAACCTGCAACATCAGCAAAGGTAGTTTTAATTTGATCTTCGCCTAATAAGCGCGCTTTCGATTTTCCGAAACTCATCGCGCCTTTACCGCCACCACCTTGCATTTGACGCATGAAGAAAATCCAGACACCAATAAGCAATATCATTGGGAACCAAGAAACAAAGATAGTCATTAAGAAACTAGGTTCTTCTGGTAATTCGCCGGATGCATTTACGCCTTGTTTAACTAAATCATTGATTAAATCACGATCATAGCCACCCGGGATAACTGTAACAAAGTTCTCACCGCTACGTTTAATACCATTAATAACGCCATTTCTATCAACGTCAACTTCTCTAATTTGCCCTTGACGTACGTCTTGGATAAATTGTGTGTAATCTACTTGTTGTTCATTGCCGCTTCCAGGAGTAAAACTCTGGAAAACAGACATAAGTACAACTGCAATAACTAACCATAAAATAAGATTTTTTGCCATATCGCTCAACTTAATGACCTCTTGCTAATGTTCAAAATGGTGCGATGAAATAATTCCATCTAATTTACTACAATTTAAAGCCGGTCGCCACTAGATAAACTTCACGTGAACGAGCACGCGATGATTCTGGCTTGCGAGTTTTAACGGTTTTAAATGCGGTTCGAGCATCTTTCATAAACTGCTCAAAGCCCTCTCCTTGAAACACTTTCACTACAAAAGCGCCATTTTTCTTTAAAACTTGGTTACACATATCAAGCGCTAACTCTACTAAATACATGCTTCGTGCCGCGTCTGCGGTATCATTACCGGTAAAGTTTGCTGCCATGTCAGACATAACAACATCGATATTTTTACCATTAATTCGGTTCAATAACGCATCAAGTACGGCTTCTTCACGAAAGTCACCTTGCAGAAAATCAACTCCTGCAATAGGATCCATAGCTAAAATATCACAGGCGATCACTTGTCCGCTATCACCAACAACTTTCGTTGCGTACTCAGACCAGCCGCCTGGAGCTGCACCTAAATCAACCACTTTCATGCCTGACTTAATCAGCTTGTCTTTTTTATTGATCTCTTCAAGTTTAAAAACAGCGCGTGAGCGAAGCCCTAACCTTTGCGCTTTTTTTACATATTCATCATCAAAATGCTCTTTCAACCACCGAGCACTACTGACACTGACCTTATTCTTACTCATTCAATCCACTTATCTATTATGCTATTAAACGTTACTTAACTTTCGAATATTCGTTAACTTTATTTACTGTCTAAATAAGGTCAGGTCTATATTAACCAAAAACAAAGCAGAAAAGTACGTTAAAAAGCTATCACTTTGTAAACAATATTAGTATTACAAACTAGATGGAGGTAAAATAGCGATAATTCAAGCTAACTTGTAACGAAAATTGTTAATGAACCTAAATAAAAAACAAATTCAGTATTTAAAAGGCCTAGCACATAGCCTTAAACCCGTGGTATTACTAGGTAACAACGGTCTTACCGAAGCGGTAGTTGCCGAAGTCGACTTCGCTTTAAACCATCACGAATTAATTAAGATTAAAATCCCTACCGATGATCGTGAAACAAAAGCACTTATTGTTGAAGCCATTTGTCGTGAAACAAAGGCAACTAAAGTGCAAGTGATCGGTAAAACCTTAGTTATTTATCGCCAATCTGAAGAAAAGAAAATTCGCATACCTAAAGTTTAATGATCATAACTGATTAATTAACTGGATATTTAAAAAAGGGCTTCTGCCCTTTTTTCATATTCTAACAACATCAAAACCTCTACATTAGAAAAAACTAATATACAAGCCTTTATCTTTATCATAGAATGAAATACAAACTCGATATTTCTATGGATTATAAAATGATTTTATCAGTACCGGAATTAGTTGCACTGGCTAAAAAATCAGTTAATTGTGTTAGCGCGGCACATGCTTTTACAAACAAAAATGCGACATTTATTGATGTCAGAGAACCGGCAGAATTTAACGCTTCACCAATTGATAACTCTATACATATCCCTCGTGGCATATTGGAAATGACTATTGCCAAACACTGTCCCGATCCAGAGATGAAAATTTATTTACATTGTGCTTCTGGTGGGCGTGCTGCCTTAGCTGCTGAACAACTACAGCGCATTGGCTATCAAAATGTTAGTGCTATTAGCTGTCAACACCACGATGTACTTCAGGCACAAAAAAAACAGTAGCATACATGAAATAAATAACCGGCTTAAATAAGACTAAACGCACTTACCTTACCATTAAGTGCGTCCAATTTTAAATATGACTGACAGTTATACCAAGTTTATTAAATTTTTTCCCACTCAGAAACTTAGTAAAATTGATATTAAATATGCTCTACTGCAACAATCTCATATTCAACCACGCCACCAGGGGTAATAATTTCAATTTCAGTGTCAACCTCTTTACCAATTAAACCACGAGCAATCGGTGAGTTTAACGAGATGCGTCCAGTTTTAAAATCGGCTTCATCATCACCAACAATTTTATAAGTCACTTCAACTTCAGTATCGATATTCAATAAGGTTACTGTGGCACCAAAAATAACTTTACCATTATTTGGTATTTTAGTTACGTCGATAACTTGTGCATTACATAAACGGCCTTCAATATCTTGAATACGTCCTTCACAGAAACCTTGCTCTTCTTTAGCCGCATGATACTCTGCATTTTCTTTTAAATCACCGTGCTCACGAGCATCGGCAATGTCTTTAACGATACGAGGACGTTTTTCTGTTTTTAAAATTCTTAATTCTTCTTTTAATTGCTCAGCGCCAAGCAATGTCATCGGATATTTTATCATTTTACTCTTCTTTTACTAACAAGAAAGGCGGCTAACCTATGTTAAAAACTAGGTAACCACCTTCAAAAAATACTTCGCTAAAATAAAAACTTGAGAAAACTAGCTCTTTATAAGAACAAATTTATCACTCAAATAGCTTTATTTACAACGCTTATGTAGCTCTTGTATTGACGTTACAATATTGCGGTCATCTGCCGAGTGTGATTGACAAGCAGCAAACGCAGCGTTCAATGTTGTAGTATATGCGACTTTGTAACGTAAAGCACCACCACGTAATACTTTAGAATCTTCAATCGCTTTACGACCTTCGGTAGTATTAATAATGTAGTTGTATTCACCATTCTTAATTCTATCAAGAATATGTGGACGACCTTCATGTACTTTATTCACTAATCGACAAGGAATGTTCGCTTCACCTAGGATGATAGCCGTTCCGTGCGTGGCATCAATTTCATAACCCAATGCCACCATTTGTCGAGCTAAATCAGCAACTCGGCCTTTATCACTATTACGTACAGAAATTAACGCGCGGCCATCTTTAGGTACTGAAACACCAGCACCTAAGTTAGCTTTGGCATAAGCTTCTTCAAAGGTATCCCCCACACCCATGACTTCACCAGTTGAACGCATTTCTGGTCCGACTAACGGATCACTGCCATGGAACTTATTAAATGGGATAACAACTTCTTTTACTGAAAAATACGGTGGAATAACTTCTTTTATAATACCTTGCTCTTTCAGCGATTTACCGGCCATTACACGCGCACCTACTTTAGCTAAAGGCACCGCTGTTGCTTTCGATACAAACGGTATAGTACGCGCAGCACGAGGGTTAACTTCAATGATGTACACTTCGCCATCTTTAACCGCCATTTGGGTATTCATTAAACCAATAACACCCAACTCAAAAGCAAGATCGGTCACTTGCTTGCGCATAACATCTTGTACTTCTTGGCTTAAACTGTATGCCGGTAATGAACATGCTGAATCACCTGAGTGAACACCGGCTTGTTCGATATGCTGCATAATACCGCCAACAACCACATCGACTCCATCACAAACCACATCAATATCTACTTCAATAGCATCATCAAGGAAATGATCAAGCAATACTGGCGAGTCATTCGATACACTTACCGCTTCAGTCATGTAACGGCGTAAATCATCGAGGTCGTAAACAATTTCCATGGCACGACCACCTAAAACATAAGACGGACGAACCACCAGTGGGAAACCAATAGCTTCTGCTTTTGCCATCGCCTCATCTATAGAGGTTACTGTCGCATTTTCCGGTTGTAACAAACCTAAACGATCAACGGCTTGTTGGAAGCGCTCTCTGTCTTCTGCGCGGTCAATGGCATCGGGTGAAGTACCAATAATTGGCACACCTGCAGCTTCTAACGCACGAGCTAATTTAAGGGGTGTTTGACCGCCATACTGCACGATGACACCTTTAGGTTTTTCAATCCGGACAATTTCTAATACATCTTCAAAAGTAATCGACTCAAAATATAAACGGTCTGAAGTGTCATAATCCGTTGAAACTGTTTCAGGGTTACAGTTAACCATAATGGTCTCATAACCATCTTCGCGTAAAGCAAGCGCAGCATGTACACAACAGTAATCGAACTCAATACCTTGACCAATACGGTTTGGACCGCCACCTAAGATCATGATCGACTCTTTATCTGTCGGGTTAGCTTCACATTCTTCATCATAAGTAGAATACATGTAAGCAGTGTCTGAGCTAAACTCAGCCGCACAGGTATCCACACGTTTATAGACGGGAAAAATATTTGCATTATGACGTTTTTTACGTATTTCAGCTTCAGCGACACCAATCAAATCAGCTAAACGTGAATCAGCAAAACCTTTACGTTTTAATTTACGTAGATAAGTTGGTGTTAATATTTTTAAGCCACCTTCGGTAACTTTCGCTTCTTCTAAAATAATGTCTTCAATTTGCACTAAGAACCAACGGTCAACTTTCGTTAAACGGAAAATATCGTCAACCGTTAAGCCTAGGCGAAAAGCATCGGCAATATACCAGATACGATCGGCACCCGCTTCTTGTAACTCATGCATTATTTTGGTTTTAGCACCGGGCTGCGTAACATCAACCATAGGGTCAAAACCATTTACGCCAACTTCTAAGCCTCGTAAAGCTTTCTGTAATGACTCTTGTTGGTTACGACCAATTGACATCACCTCACCGACAGATTTCATTTGCGTGGTTAGACGATCTTCTGAGCCAGCAAACTTTTCAAAGTTGAAACGAGGTATTTTAGTGACAACATAGTCGATAGTCGGCTCAAAGGATGCTGGAGTTTTACCACCAGTAATATCATTGGTTAATTCATCTAGCGTGTAGCCGACAGCTAGCTTTGCGGCAATTTTAGCAATGGGGAAGCCGGTTGCTTTTGAAGCAAGCGCTGATGAACGAGATACCCGTGGGTTCATCTCAATAATCACCATACGGCCAGTGTCAGGACAAATACCAAACTGTACGTTTGAACCACCGGTTTCAACACCAATTTCACGCAATACCGCAATCGAGGCATTTCGCATGATTTGGTATTCTTTATCGGTTAAGGTTTGTGCTGGTGCAACGGTGATTGAATCACCGGTATGAATACCCATAGGGTCGAAGTTTTCAATTGAACAAATAATGATACAGTTATCATTTTTGTCGCGTACCACTTCCATTTCATATTCTTTCCAACCGATTAATGATTCATCGATCAATAATTCTGATGTCGGTGAAAGATCTAAACCACGCGTACAAATTTCATCAAATTCTTCACGGTTATAAGCAATACCACCACCGCTGCCACCCATAGTAAATGATGGACGAATAATACAAGGAAAACCTAAATTTTTACTTGCCGCGTGTGCTTCTTCAAGGGTATGCACTATTTCAGCGCGTGGCGTTTCTAAACCAATCGCTTTCATTGCTTTGTCGAAACGACTACGGTCTTCAGCTTTATCAATTGCATCAGCTGTCGCGCCAATCATTTCAACGTTGAATTCTTTTAATACACCTTTTGCTTCAAGTTCAAGTGCACAGTTTAATGCTGTTTGACCGCCCATGGTCGGTAACACCGCACAAGGACGTTCTTTTTCAATAATTTTGCGCACAACTTCCCAGTGAATAGGTTCGATGTAGGTCGCATCAGCCATTTCTGGATCGGTCATTATCGTTGCTGGGTTTGAGTTAACCAATACAACTCGGTAACCTTCTTCACGCAGTGCTTTACAAGCTTGTGCGCCAGAGTAATCAAACTCACATGCTTGACCAATAACAATTGGGCCAGCGCCTAAGATCAAGATAGTTTTTAAATCAGTACGTTTTGCCATTTTATAATCTCTCTTCTCTTGTCTAGGTTCTAAGCTTTTTTAGCCGCAACGATTAAGTCGATAAAGTGATCGAACAAAGGTGCAGCATCTGCTGGTCCAGGGCTCGCTTCAGGATGGCCTTGAAAACTAAATGCCGGTTTATCTGTACGGTGAATACCTTGGATTGAACCATCAAATAGTGAGGTATGTGTCACTTTTAAGTTTTCAGGTAAATTGTTTTCATCTACAGCAAAGCCATGGTTTTGGGCTGTTATCATCACCACATTTCGTGCAAAATCTTTTACTGGATGGTTGCCGCCATGATGACCAAATTTCATTTTTATCGTTTTAGCACCACTAGCTAAACCTAGTAGCTGATGACCTAAACAAATACCAAATACCGGGATATCTGTAGTTAAGAATGTTTTAATTGCATTGATCGCATAATCACATGGTTCAGGGTCACCAGGGCCATTTGATAAGAAAATACCGTCAGGATTCATGGCTAGTACTTCTTCTGCTGAGGTTTGCGCAGGTACCACTGTTAGCTTACAACCACGGTCGACTAACATACGTAGAATATTACGTTTGGCACCGAAATCGTACGCAACCACATGAAAATCAGACTTTTCAGGTGTAACGTGCCCTTTACCTAGCTGCCAACTACCTTCAGTCCATGAGTATGCTTCTTTAGTCGAAACCACTTTCGCTAAGTCCATTCCTTTCAAGCCAGGAAAACTTTGTGCTTGTGCTAGCGCCTTTGCTTCTTCCGCACTTACGTCAGTAAAGTCACCGGCAATGATACAACCATTTTGAGCGCCTTTTTCACGCAATATACGGGTTAATTTACGGGTATCTATATCAGCAATACCTAAGATGTTTTTCGCTTTTAGGTAGTCGCTTAAACTTTGTTCACTTCGAAAATTACTCGCTAATAACGGTAAGTCACGAATAACTAAACCTTTAGCCCAAATAGTGCTAGATTCTTCATCTTCACTATTGGTACCTGTGTTACCTATATGAGGATATGTTAGGGTAACAATTTGCTCTGCATATGAGGGATCAGTCAGAATTTCTTGGTAACCCGTCATTGAAGTATTGAATACTACTTCACCAACAGCTGTCCCTTCTGCACCGATAGCGGTGCCCTTAAATACAGTGCCGTCTTCAAGCACTAACATGGCAGATTTAGTCAATTTAACCTCCGTTAAGAAGAAAGAATATTAATGGTAAACAACTAAGAATCTACCATTAACTGTAAAAGCGATACGTACAAAAAATGCCAAAAACCTTAACCAATTCATCATGAACTGTAAATTTTTGACAAAATCCACTTATTTTACGCTTGAAAGCTTCTTTCGTCTAGTAATAATTGTGAAAAACCTCTGCTTTTGACGATATTGCCGTAAAGACGCCAAAAACAATACTTATCTATAATAAAAGCCTTAAAATACTTACCAATTAGTCAGGTTTTAATTCACTTATCTGACTTAGAACATGTAAATTTAATGTGCTTATTAGCTACTAATGACTTGCGATTAATCTTTTAAACCTAAAACATCTTGCATATCGTAATAACCAGCATCAGCTTCGCTTAACCAAAATGCTGCTCGCATTGCCCCTAAAGCAAAAGTCATTCGTGAACTTGCTTTATGGGTTAATTCAATTCGCTCACCAATATCGGCAAAATAAGCCGTATGCTCACCAACAATATCGCCGGCACGCACGGTCGCGAAACCTATCGTTTCTCTGCTGCGTTCTTCTGTAATGCCTTCTCGACCGTAAACGGCAACTTTATTGAGATCACGACCTAAGGTATCGGCAATAACTTGACCCATTTTTACCGCAGTGCCCGATGGAGCATCTTTTTTAAATCTATGGTGCGCTTCAAAAATTTCTATATCAGTATAGTCACCAATAGCTTTTGCCGTGATTTCGAGTAATTTGAACAGTAGATTTACCCCAACACTGGTATTAGGTGCTAACACTAACGGGATATGCTCACCAGCCGCTTTAATGGTTTCAACTTGTAAATCCGAAAAACCCGTTGTACCAATAACTAAGGCTTTATTATGTTGCTTACACCATTGTATGTGCTCAAGTGTCGCTTCTATTGAAGTGAAATCAATCAACACATCAGCCGCTAACAAGGTTTGATAATCTGTGGTGGTTTTTTTATTAATGGCACCAATTCCGGCAATTTCACCTAAATCAAAATTTTCAAAAGATGAACCAACACGCACACTACCACCGACAAGCTCAACAGATTTATGCTCAATCGCCGCTTGTATTAAATTACGGCCCATGCGTCCGCTACATCCTAAAATAGCTACTTTTACTTTCATAGCAACGTTTTCCTACTGTGTAATGTTAATAAGGGGGAGTAATAATATCAAAAGTTTCATTTAACGCTATTGATTGACTAAGCTCTTGCGAGACCACATTAAAGATTTGCCATTGCTCATTATTTAATGCTAAATGATAAAAGGCTGAAAAGTCGGTGAAAACGTCACCTTTAGTGTCAATAAACTGCCAATCAATACAAGCGAGTATCAAGCTTTCGCTCAAGACGCTAAAGCTAGCTTTTAAAGCGACAAAACGCGTTATTTTTGCATGACTGAGCACGGTAAAGATATCTAAGAACTCTCGTTCGAATATACTTTCATTATCAATTAATACCACTTGATCTGGTGTGTGCAAAGTACAAGGCAATTGATAACACTTTCGGATATCGACCATGTTTTGTTGATGAAACGCTTTTAAATAACGTTGAAATAATTGTTCAATGGCTAATTGATGCATTGGCTTTATATTGCTCGGGCTTTATAAATTTTATTCAAATTAAACTTATAAAAAAACCCTCAAGTGAGGGTTTTTAAAAAATAAGCTAATTAGCTAACAATAGTTAATAGCTCAACGTCGAATATCAGCGTTGCGTACGGAGGAATTGCACCTTGAGAGCCGCGCTCACCGTAAGCTAAGTTGTATGGCACGTATAAACGCCATTTTGAACCTTCAGTCATTAACTGTAATGCTTCAGTCCAACCAGCAATAACGCCGCCAACAGGGAATTCTGCAGGCTGACCACGGTCAACAGAGCTATCAAAGATATCACCGCTAACAAATGTTCCGTGGTAATGCACTCGTACTGTGCTAGCAGCTGTTGGCTTTTCGCCTTCGCCTGTTGCAATGACTTCGTACTGTAAACCTGATTCAGTTATTGTTACTTCATCACGTTTAGCATTTTCCGCTAAGAAAGCCTCGCCTTCAGCTGACTTTTCTTTCGCTTCTGCTTGCTCTAGTTCTTGCATCTTTTGCGATACAATACCAAATGCTTCATTTAAGTCTTCATCAGAGACTTGGCTAGCAACATTGGCAATTGCATCAGCTAAACCAGCTTGTACCGCTGATACGTCAAAATCTTTAAAAGGATTATTACGTAGTTGATCACCTAATTGACGACCTACACCATAACTTACGCGTTGTTCGATTGTTTCGATTTTATTCTCAGACATATTTAATATTCACATTAATTGATACGATAAAAATTCGCGAAATAATAGCATAAAGTTAACCTCGTCTAAAGTGCTAGCAAAGCAAATTTTGTTATTTATTATAAGCTTTTTATTTTTGAGGATAATTGATAACTCATGACCCGCAGCCTGTTTAACTCTGTGAGCTTTCGACTATTTTTTTATAACATTGTGTTAACACCGGTGCCGATAAATTTAAAGCTTTTACTAGGGTCATTGGATAAGCAATCAACACATCAAACTCAGATTCACCGCCAGCAGTCAGATCTCGCTGCAGAGAGGTTTCACTATTATCAGGTAAACGCGATAAAAAACTTAAGGTCTCTTTAATGTGTTTATCTCCAAGCTTTACACCAACTTTACGGGCAATATCGGCGTATTCATTAACAATACGTTCGAGTAAAAACGTAACATGATTTTGTGAACGAATTTCACCTAAAGTGAGTTTTCTAGACGCAGCCAATGCTCCCCACGCAGCAACCAGAATAAACTTTCGCCAAAGTGCGAGATTAATATCACTGGTTACGCCAACACTAATGCCAGAGAGTTTCAAGCGTTTAGCGATAGCGCTGAGTTGCTCGGTTTCAACCACTTTCATTGCCAATATTTTTGTATTATTTTCACTTTGCCTTTCTTGCTCGGCAAAAATTCCTAAAGTAATATGGGGCTTAGCACCAGTATGATTGATAACACCATCAGCTGATTTTTCAGCAATGATTTTGGCTAAACCACCAATAATATTATCTCCAGCAACACCTTGCTCTTGCATAACTTCAGCGGCATTGACACCGTTTAATAGTGAGATAATGCGAGTTTGCTTTAGTATCAGTGGCTTTATTTGCGCGATTGCAGACGTTAGCTGGTAAGACTTTACGCAAAGAAAAATAACATCAGCCGGCATTGCTAAGCTATCACAGGTTAAGCTGCTCGCATCAAGTACATTAACGTTATCTAACTGTACATCGCCTTCAATACTTTTAATCGTTAGGCCAGATGTTTTTATACTTTCAAACTGCTGGCCTCGGGCGATAAAAGTAACATTTTCGCCGTGTTGCGCCAATCGACCACCAAAATAACCACCAACGGCACCACAACCCACGATGACAAAATGCATAACATTTCCTTTAAAGACAATTGATATGCTCGAGTTTATCATGAAGAAAGTTAAATGGTCAGGCGCTTAGCGGTTAAATCACGGGTAATATTGACATAACAGTGGTTTCGATCTCAACAGCCAAATGGTGGAGAACTAGCAAGTAAGTGATAAATTTTTGTTATTAGAAAGCGGATTAACAGTACATAATAACCAACTACCATTGCTCTACCATATTAGGCTCGACGAAATTATACTAAGGGCTGTTGAGCTTTCACTTTATAGCTCTGTTCTAAAGCTTTCATGACTTTATACGTTTATGTAATTTCACTTATTTAATAACACAAACATCGTATTAATCATGAGCTAACATGCTAGTTGTGAAGTTATAATTGACTAAATTTATTACGATAAATCCTTACTAAGGCAATAAGAATAATCTTTTATACATATTTGTAATTAATTCTCAAAACCTCCTATACTTTTATTAATTTCTACTCAGCCTTTTTTAAAATCATACGGAATTTTATCCTCCTTAAAAGGAACTAGTCATTAATTTTTGTACTAATCTCGCCAAAAATTAATTTTCTTCCCAAAAGCTTAATCACTTAACCATTTGAATTAAAATAAAATAAAATTTAAATGCAATATTTCGCATGTTTTTTGAACAAACTGGTTGACGACAAAAACTCACCGTGGGATTGTGACCACTGGTTGAGCAATTGCCCGAATAGTATTTTTTGCCAACCAATATAAATAATGTAAGCAAGATAAGTTTACTAATAATAGATAAAATATTAAGGGTTAATTATGTTCAAAAGCATACAACAAAATCTAACGTCATCAGACAAAATAAAAGAATTTAAAATTTCTAACTCAGCCATTAAAAATACTAAAAAAAATAAGCCATCAATATCTACTTTTGGCAAGCTGAGTACCCTAGCAGCAATTGTAGCTGCATCAGCACCTACATACGTACAAGCTGAAAAGCTAAGTGAATCAGCACCTGCGTACATACCAGCTAGTCAAGTTAACACTTGGTTAGATGGTCGAGCAGAAGTTAACTTCCTAGCACTGCAAAACTACCAATCAATTCAAGCAAAAGATGGAGCGTTCCGTCCAGCAGACGAAGAACAGTCTTCAGGTTTTGGTCGTCTAAGAGTCAATTTACAACTTAAGTTCCACATCACCGACAATATCCGAGCCGATATCGACATCGCTGAAGAGCCGAATGACTTCGGAAATAACGGTGACCGAGATTTCGCATTCCATCAGGACTTTGCCGGTATTGAGTTTGATCTCCTTGGCCTTTCTGATTCAGCACGCGATGACGCTAACCTCACGCTTCGCGTAGGTAATATCGGTGCGGCCCCATTCCAATTTAAAGGTTTCCAAGATGGCGCAGACAACCAAGGTAATGCACTGATTGGTAACGGCATGACAGACTATGCAACCGCAGAAAATGGTATCCAATTAAGCTACAGCAAGTCATTTAATAGCGGTGTAATTCGCGGCTACAATGTTGCTGGCCATATCACTACCTCAAGCTTTGGTGAAGCTTTCCAAGAAGATCGAGGCTGGAACTATCGACTTCAGGGTGCGCTCGAATTTGCTGGCGGATTTAAAGCCGGTTTAAATTTCTTCCAAGCTAATCAAGGCGATCAATTACGCTTTGAAAACGGCGTAGTGACATGGTCAACTAAATTCAGACACCCTAGTTAAGCAACCATTTTTAAATCCACATTCATTAACTCAAAATTATTAGGACTGTGGTAATCCAAGTAAGAATGAAGTCGATAGCTGTTGTACCACATCGTTATGTAATTCAATATATCTTGCTGTGCCTCTGAGCGCGTTTGGTAACTTTTCCAATGTACTCGTTCTTGCTTTAAGCTTCCGAAGAAGCTTTCGGCTACCGCATTATCCCAACAGCAGCCTTTTTTGCTCATACTACCAACCAACCCGTGAGACGTTAATAATCGACGATATTCATCACTGGCATACTGAACTCCCTGATCTGAATGAACGATCAGACCAGCTTTAGGCTGTCGCTGCCATAACGCCATCGTTAATGCATCACAAACAAGCTTAGCTTTCATTCTAGAGCCCATGCTCCAACCAACAACCTTGCGAGAATATAAATCAATTACAACGGCAAGGTATAGCCAACCTTCGGATGTCCAAACGTAGGTGATGTCCTGAACCCACCCTTGATTAGGCTTTTCTAGGTTGAAATTCTGTTCAAGTTTATTTTCATATACAGGCTTTTTATGTTTACTGTTCGTGGTCGCCTTGTACTTTTTTTTGTAACGAACCCAAACATCAGCTTCCTTCATCAACTGAGCAGCTTTTCTTCGACTCACAGGAAAGCTAAGCGCGTTCAATACCTTTTGCATGCGACGAGAGCCATACGTATTGTCACTATACTCAGCCGCACTTCTAATCCATTCAAGCATTTCTTCATGCTCAGGATCTACAACATTATCTTGATTCCGTTTTTGATAACTGTAGTAATTACTGCTGGTTACCCCCAGCAACGGACACATTACCGCCACTGGCCAGGTCTTCTTATATTGGGTGATAAACGAATATATTACTTCGTTTCGTTTGCAAAGAAGACCGTCGCTTTTTTTAATATATCGCGCTCCATTTTAAGGCGCTTATTTTCTTCTCGTAATTGACGAAGCTCTAACTGTTCAGGGGTTAACTTGCCATTACCACGAAAAGCTTGACCATCATCACTTTCTGATTCTTTGATCCAGCGACCAAGCATATTAGGGTTAAGTCCCAAATTTCTTGCTGCTTCTGCTTGGTTGTAACCTTGCTCTTTGACTAAAGCAATGGCATCTAATTTAAATTCTTTTGAATATTTTTTACGTTTTGTCATTTTCGATCTCCAGTTAAGTTCATTATCTCTTAACTGGGGTAGTCGAATCTATTAAACCACGTCATAGCAAGCCTTACTGGTGTAACAACCACTAATTATCGCTTTGGTGATGGTGAAAACTATAACTTCTCTGCTTCAGGTTCAAGTGAACGTGATACCCATATTGGCGTTATGCCCGGCCTTGAACAATCAATTATTCAGTTGAATTTAGCTTATCAGCCTAACCCTAATACCAGCCTAATTTTCATGTTAGGTAAGTCCACTGATGATTTTACTTTCGCAGACTCTGCGGGTAACGCAGTAGCTGGCATTACTTACTTTGGCGACCAAACTGGAGTTGCAGATCCTACAGGAACAACTTTCGACTCAAATAGTGTCATTGAAGGAGATACGGCAGTAGAGTACTGGGTCCTTGAAGCACAGCAATTCCTAATACCTAACAAGTTCTATATAGCCGCTCGTTACTCAGAAGCTGAAAATACCTCTGATTTAATCGCACAGAATGACAACACTGTCGAGCGACTTCAAGTGGCAGCAGGTTACTGGTTCAATGATAGAACACTTTTGAAATTCGAGTATGTTGATCAAGATGAAGGGGCTAACTCAGGCGGCCAAATTGGCGCAGGGTTTGACGGTTTTACTTCAGAAATATCGGTTAAATTTTAAGTGAACAGCCGAATGAATCGGCTCACAAAGCTAGGAATATGAAGCTCGATGGTGAGCAATGATGCATTGCAATCGGCTTTATTTTTTCTAAACTAAGATAAATTATAATTAAAATAATAGTCTCATTTAATACCGTTAGGTGGGACATTAACGTTGAATATGGGGAATGCCAGATGATGAACAAATTAATTCTGCTCGCGTGCAGCGTAATGACAATGAGCGCTGCAGTTGCAAACGAAACTATTACCATCGCCACGGTTAATAACGGTGACATGATCACCATGAAAGAGCTTAGCAGCGACTTTACTAAAAAGCATCCTAGCATCGAGTTAAAGTGGGTAACACTAGAAGAAAATATTCTTCGTCAACGTGTAACAACTGATGTGGCAACTCGTGGTGGTCAATATGATGTCATGACCATAGGTACTTATGAAGTGCCAATTTGGGGAAAACAAGGTTGGCTAACAGAGCTTGATAAGCTTGGCGCAAGCTACGACGCAGAAGATTTATTGCCTGCTATAAGAAGTGGCTTAACGGTTGAAAACAAACTTTATGCGGCACCATTTTATGGTGAAAGTTCTATGGTTATGTACCGCACTGACCTTATCGAAAAAGCCGGTCTAAAAATGCCTAAAAGCCCAACTTGGGATTTTATTCGCAAAGCAGCTAAGGCAATGACAGATAAAGCAGCCGGTGTTTATGGAATATGCTTACGCGGCAAAGCGGGCTGGGGGGAAAATATCGCACTTATTACCGCTATGTCTAACTCATTTGGTGCTCGCTGGTACGATGAAAACTGGCAACCACAATTTGACACGCAAGAATGGCATGACACTTTACAATACTATGTCGATATTATGGCAGAATCTGGCCCTCCAGGCTCATCAGCTAACGGTTTCAATGAAAATTTAGCTTTATTCCAAACAGGTAAGTGTGGTATCTGGATTGACGCAACCGTTGCTGGCGCATTTGTTACCAACAAAGAAAATTCTTTAGTCGCTGATAAAGTAGGTTTTGCTTTAGCACCACATAATAACCTTGGAAAGCGTGGTAATTGGCTATGGGCTTGGACTTTAGCAGTACCTGCAAGTAGTAAGAAGCCTGATGCAGCAATGAAGTTTATTAGCTGGGCAACATCAAAAGAATACACCGCATTAGTAGCAGATAAAAAAGGTTGGGTTAATGTTCCTCCAGGCACAAGAGCTTCACTCTATAACAACCCTAAATATATGGCTGCAGCGCCTTTTGCACAAATTACTTTAGATTCAATTCAATCAGCAGACCCTATTAACCCTACCGTAAAACCTGTTCCTTATGTGGGTATGCAGTTTGTTGCTATCCCTGAGTTTCAAGGTATAGGCACCGCAGTTGGGCAACAATTTTCTGCGGCATTAACCGGAACAATGACAGTGAAAGAAGCATTAGCAGCTTCTCAACGCTTAGTAAAACGTGCCATGAAAAAAGCGCGTTATCCTAAATAGTTCATTGGTTATTAATGGGCAAGTGACAATTGCTTGCCCAAATATTTACTTTTAAAAGGTCTTGGTGATGGCGACGACAAATTCACGTACACTCGCTCGATTAATGTTATTTCCTTCAGTAGTATTACTGTTGGCATGGATGTTAGTTCCGCTATGCATGACATTGTACTTTTCGTTTTTAGATTACAATCTGCTTACCCCCGGAAATAATGAATTCATCGGTTTTTTAAACTATGAGTTTTTCTTAACAGATCCGGCATTTATTACTTCTTTTTTCAATACGATATTACTCGTTAGTGGTGTTTTATTGATCACCTTAGGCGGTGGTATTGGTCTCGCTATTTTACTCGACCAAGCTATTTGGGGACGTAACTATGTCCGCATCATGGTATTAGCACCTTTCTTCGTAATGCCAACGGTTTCAGCGCTTGTTTGGAAAAATATGTTGATGAACCCGGTCAATGGTTTATTCGCTCATTTTGCCGATTGGATTGGCGTTACACCAATAGATTTTTTTGCTCAAATTCCATTATTGTCCATTATTATCATTGTTTCATGGCAGTGGTTGCCGTTTGCTGCGCTAATTTTACTCACCGCAATTCAATCACTAGACCGTGAACAACTTGAAGCAGCAGACTTAGATGGCGCAGGACCTTTCAGTAAATTCTTTTACATTGTCATGCCACATTTAGGGCGAGCAATTACTGCGGTAATTTTAATAGAGACAATCTTCTTACTGTCTATTTTCGCTGAAATATTAGTAACAACCGGCGGTGGACCTGGATATGAGTCAACTAACATTACTTATCTAATTTACACCCAGTCATTACTGCAATTCGATGTTGGTGGTGGTTCAGCCGGTGGTATTGTCGCCGTTATTATCGCGAATATAGTGGCAATTTTCTTAATGCGATTAATTGGCAAGAACTTGGAGGATTAAGTGATGGCGTTAAATAACAGTAATAAATCAAAACTAATTTATACCTTTTTAGCTTGGACGATCAGTAGCCTAATATTTTTCCCAATATTATGGACTTTGATCACCAGCTTTAAAACAGAAGCTGAAGCTATTTCGTCAAGTCCGAGTTTACTGATGTTTGACTGGACCTTAGAGAATTATGAAGACGTTTTAGCCCGCTCGTCGTACTTTAACCATTTTTGGAATTCTATCGTGATTTCACTGGGTTCAAGTATTTTAGGTTTATTGATTGCCGTTCCTGCTGCTTGGTCAATGGCATTTGTCCAAACTAAACGCACTAAAAGTTTATTAATGTGGATGCTTTCAACCAAAATGTTGCCACCAGTAGGCGTGCTTATTCCAATTTATTTGTTATTCCGTAATTTTGGCTTACTCGACACTAAATTAGGTTTGGTCATTGTCATGACACTGATTAACTTACCTATCATGGTGTGGATGCTCTACACCTACTTTAGAGAAATACCGAGTGAAGTACTGGAAGCATCAAGAATGGACGGGGCCAGTATCGGTGAAGAAATATTATATGTGCTATTACCTATTGCCTTACCAGGTATCGCTTCAACATTATTATTGAATGTGATTTTAGCGTGGAATGAAGCCTTTTGGACGCTCATTTTAACCGCCGCTGATGCCGCCCCGTTAACCGCATTTATAGCCAGTTACTCAAGCCCAGAAGGCTTGTTTTATGCCAAGTTGTCGGCAGCGTCTGCAATGGCCATTGTGCCAATTTTAATACTTGGTTGGTTTAGTCAAAAACAATTAGTGCGTGGATTAAGTTTCGGCGCAGTTAAATAGGAGATTTCAAAATGGGTAGTATTAATTTAAAACAAGTAACTAAAGATTTCGGCAATGTAAGCGTAATTAAACCCATCGACCTAGAAATAAAAGACGGTGAGTTTATCGTATTTGTTGGTCCATCAGGTTGTGGTAAATCTACATTATTAAGAATGATTGCCGGCTTAGAAGACACCACCAGTGGTAACATAGAAATTGATGGCGAAGATGCTACAGAAACCCCACCGGCTAAAAGAGGTTTAGCCATGGTGTTTCAATCTTATGCTTTATATCCTCATATGTCGGTGCGCAACAATATTGCATTTCCATTAAAGCGTGCAAAAATGAGCAAAGAAGAAATTGAGAACAAAATAGCGAATGTCGCTAAGATATTAAACTTATCTGATTATCTTGAGCGTAAGCCTGGGCAATTATCAGGTGGCCAACGCCAACGTGTCGCTATAGGTCGAGCCATTGTTCGTCAACCTTCTGCATTTTTATTTGATGAACCTTTATCTAATTTAGATGCTTCTTTGCGCGTTAATATGCGCCTAGAAATTTCTGAGCTGCATAAAACCTTAGCCACTACCATGATTTATGTAACCCATGATCAAGTAGAAGCCATGACAATGGCAGACCGTATTGCGGTATTTAATGCTGGCATAATCGAGCAAGTTGGTAGCCCTCTTGAGCTGTATAAAACCCCGGTAAATAAATTCGTCGCTGGCTTTATCGGTTCACCAAAAATGAATTTTGTTGATGTTGATCCTATCGCTGGTGATCCAACATCTTGCTTAGGTATAAGACCAGAGCATATCGAAATATCAACGGAAGCAGGTATGTGGACTGGAAAAGTAGGTGTCATTGAACATCTAGGTTCTGAAACCTTTTTACATGTGCATGTTGAAGGCAGTGGCACCTTTACCGTCAAAGCTGGTGGTGATTGTCCTTTTGTTTATGGCGACAAAATTTTTCTAACTGCCATGGAAAATAAACTACTACATTTTGATGCCAAAGGGGTCACTTTGCCTCAACAACTCCAACAACACGCTAGCATTGCTTCTATTTAGCCTATTGAAAACGAAGAGAAAATAACTATGCCAATTAAGCTAAACAATAAAGCCTTAGATACACTCCCTAGCAAGGTTGTAAAACCTAATTATAGTCGAGAGTCTTTGTCTCCAGGGATCATCCATATCGGTGTGGGTAATTTTCATCGTGCGCATCAAGCCATGTATATGCACAAATTATTTAACGCCGGCATTGCACAAGACTGGGCCATACGTGGTGCTGGTATTAAGTCATACGATGCGGTAATGCGAGATAAACTAAAACAACAAGACTGGTTAACAACAGTAGTTGAATTAGATGAAAATAACCTTACCGCCCAAGTTACTGCATCAATGATCGATTTCATTGAAAGTGATGCTGCGACGCTAATTACTGCGCTCAGTGAAAGTGAAATTAGAATTGTCTCTTTAACCATTACTGAAGGTGGTTATTTTATGGATGACAAAACCGGTGCTTTTAACCTTGCTCATCCAGAAATTCAAGCCGACATTGCTAATGTTGATTCACCCTCTACGGTATTTGGTTTAATTATCGCGGCACTTAAAACTCGTCGTGCGCAAAACATACCTCCTTTTACGGTCATGTCTTGTGACAACATTCCACATAACGGCAAAGTTGTACAACGAATTGTCAATGAAATGGCCAATGCCATTGATGCTGAATTAGCTCGTTGGATCGACACTAATGTCACGTTTCCAAATTCAATGGTTGACTGCATTACGCCAGCAACTTCGGCACAAGAACGTGAACGTTTAACAACATTATTTGGCATTGAAGACCTAGCTCCTGTTTTCTGCGAACCATTCAGACAGTGGGTATTAGAAGACAACTTTGTCAATGGTCGTCCGCCATTAGAGGAGGTAGGCGTAGAGTTCGTTGAAGATGTCGCACCATTTGAATTAATGAAGTTGCGTATTCTTAATGGTGGACATGCGGCTATTGCCTACCCTGCAGCGCTATTAAATATTGTTTTTGTGCATGACGTGATGGCAGATCCACTGATCAGTAAGTACCTTAAAAAGTTAGTCAGTGAAGAAATTATCCCAACACTCTCACCTGTACCAGGTGTCAGTTTTGATGATTACTTTTCAATTATAGAATCTAGATTTGCCAATCCAGAAATTCGCGATACAGTGCCTAGGCTTTGTCAGGATGCATCAAACCGTTTGCCTAAATTTATCTTACCGATAATAGCGGCCAACATAAAAAACAACAAAGACTGCAAAGGACTGGCTCTTGTTGTTGCTTTATGGTGCCGACTTTGTTTTGAAGGCGGCAATATCGCAAGTAACTTTACCCTTGATGACCCACAATCAGCGAGATTAATAACTCAAGCAAAGTTAGCGAAAGAAGATGCCTCAATATTTTTACAAATGAATGATATATTTGGCGATCTTAGTGATGATGTCAACTTTAGTAAAAACTTTAGCTTATGGTTGGAAATGCTTTGGGATGTCGGTACTCTTGCTACCCTAAAGCACTATTTAAAATAACCACACAATAGGAAACTACAAAGATGACGAAAGCTAAGGGTTTATCTAAGCATAACGCCATAAACTTGGTCATTTTTGATTGCGATGGCGTGTTAGTAGATAGTGAAATTTTAAGTCAACGTGTATTGCTTAGTATGCTTGAAGAAATAGGCGTAGTGGTATCAGAAGAATATTTTCTGAGCAATTTCTTAGGCTTTAATTTTGAACATGTTACCGCAAAAGTTTTTGCAGACTTTGCCATTACCTTAACGAGCGAATTTCGCCAGCGCTATCGAGGCGAATTAATAACCGTTTTTGCCGCTGAGTTACAAAAAACTCAGCAACTAGATTGGCTATTGTCAGAACTCAATGTCACCAGTTGTGTAGCGACCAGTGGTAGTCCTGAGAAAGTAAAACACTCGCTGCACTATACCAAGCTTGAACAGTATTTTAACGGTAGAGTATTTACTTCCTCTGAAGTCAAACATGGTAAACCAGCGCCTGACTTATTTTTACATGCCGCTAAAAAAATGGGTGTTGCCCCGCAAAACTGTTTAGTGCTTGAAGATTCAAACGCCGGTATTCGTGCCGGACTTGCGGCTAATATGCATGTTATTAGATATGTTGGTGCTAGTCATTTGAAAAATAGAGATATTGCTACTCAAATACTAGACGATGTAAGTACAATAGAACATTGGAAACAGTTATTTGAGCAAGTGCCTTCACTTAGTTCATCAGTTAAAATCGAGAGGTAAATGGTGTTAAAGCGATCTAATTCAGATATAAGAAAGTTGGACGATGCAGCAAAAGCAGGTTGGCTGTATTACGTTGCCGGCAATACGCAAGAAGAAATAGCGAAAAAACTTAATGTTTCTCGTCAATCAGCACAACGTATGGTGGCTTTATCTGTTAGCGAAGGCTTGATTAAAGTCAGGCTTGAACATCCCATCGCTAAGTGTATGGACCTGCAATTAAAAATTAAAAATCGTTTCGGGTTACAGTCTTGTATTGTTGTACCAAGTGATAAAAATGAGCCAACGTCAACTGTAGGGCTTGCCCAAGCCGGTGCTAAAGAAATAGAGCTACACTTAAAATCAACGGAGCCGAAAGTAATCGCAATGGGCACAGGCAGGGTTTTACGTGCTTGTGTGGAAGAGCTAGCCGTTCTAAATTGTGAGCAACACCAAATAGTAGCTTTGCTGGGTAACATGGCTTCAGATGGCTCAGCCTCATCATACGATGTTGTTATGCGTATGGCTGAACACATTAACGCTAAACATTACCCTATGCCGTTGCCGGTACTGCCCAGTAGTAAAGAAGAAAAAGAACAATTGCATGCGCAACCTTATATCACCAATAATTTAAAACTAGCTGCGCAAGCCGATGTTACCTTTATCGGCGTAGGTAATTTAACTATTAACTCTCCACTTCATATCGATGGTTTTGTCACGCCAAAAGAACTCAAAGAATTACAAACTAAGGGCGCTGTTGGAGAACTAATTAGTTGGGTGTTAGATATCAACGGTAATTTAATTGACTGCGCCGTTAACCAACGCGTTGCCAGTACCCCGTTAAAAGTAAACTCTGACAAAGCGGTATATGCCATTGCGGCAGGCGAAGAAAAGGTGTTTACCATATTAGGCGCGCTCAGATCTAAATTAATCAATGGCTTAATAACTAATGAATACACCGCCGAACGTATATTGAGCATAGATTAAGTTCTATCGCATTTTATAACACTAAGCGCGTTAAAAATTACAATCCACCTGGCTCGTTTTAATAAATTACAGACCGGTAAAATAGAGGAATTAAAATGACATTTAAAGTAGCTGTTTTCGGTGAAGCTCTTTTTGACATGATAGAGCAGGAAAATGGCGATTATCGGCCTTTTATTGGTGGCTCGCCATATAATGTAGCAAGAAGCTTTTCTAGACAAGGGCTCGACTGTAGTTACTTGTCACCTATTTCGAATGATATATTCGGCGATAAAATCTATAAATCTGCAGTCGAAGAAGGTATAGATATACCGGCTAATAACCGATCTTTTCAAGCCACTTCATTAGCATTAGTTTATAAAAACTCACAAGGTAATTCAGACTATAGATTGTATCGTAAGTCAGTTGCAGACTTAGATATTAACGCACAGAAGCTTTTAGACAACTTGCCAAAAGATTTAGATCTTTTTCATACCGGTTCGCTCGCACTTGTACCAGAAATGGTCGATGTATTAATTCCGGTAATGATAGCGCTTAAAGCTAACGGCGTAAAAATTAGCATTGATGTCAATGTACGTAAAGGTGTTGAAATTAATCACGCTAAATATATTGCTGCCATTGCCCAATTAGTTACCTATGCAGACATAGTAAAAGTGAGTGACGAGGACTTACTATTGCAAAACTTGGTCGGTGATCCTGAGCATCTAGCAAGTGCTATGCTCAAGAACATGACAAATGGCATGGTCGTACTGACATTAGGTGAAAACGGTGCGCACTTTATTACCGAAAACATGAATATTCAACAAGATGTATTTAGAGCAGTCCCGATGGGAGATACTGTCGGGGCTGGCGATACTTTCTTTTCAGCAATGCTAGCGCAATTACTTCGTGATAATGCGTTAACACCAGCAGCAAAGCCGGAAGACTTAGCTTACGCCTTAAAGTTTGGCGCTTTAGCAGCGGCAATAAATGTATCAAAAATTGGTTGTCACCCGCCGACGTTTGAAGAAGTTTTAAAAAATTTAGCGCCCAACTAATATTTAAGCAATTAGCACTAAAACAGAATAAAGAGTACTCGCCTGTTTATTCGAATGGTCATTTTGGCTAACTAATTTATTTTTTAAACAACATTAAATTTTATTCTAAGGCTTACAAACATGTTAACTAATTCTCTGGCATGGCAAAACTTACAAATTCATTATTTAGACAGTAAAACAATTCACCTAAAATCTTTATTTCGCATTGACCCAGATAGATTTGAAAAATTTACCATATCAGCATCAGGGTTAACCTTAGATTACTCAAAAAATCATTTAATCCCCGAAACAAAAAAATTGCTTGTTGATTTGGCGCAGCAATGTGGCGTTAAGGAAAAAATAGAGCAAATGTTTTCAGGTGCGCCGATAAATACCACTGAAAATCGCCCAGTATTGCATACTGCCCTGCGCAATTTTTCTGAGCAACCGGTTTATGTTGATGGCAAAAATATTATGCCCTTGGTCAAGTCGACTTTAGAGAAAATAAAAATCTTTGTTAACGATGTTTCATCAGGTGTTACAAAAGGTTATAGCGGCAAAGCTTTTACCGACATTGTTGCTATTGGTATTGGCGGCTCATTTTTAGGGCCTAAAATCATGTCTGAGGCTTTAAAGCCGTATCGTCAAAAGCACTTGAATGTACATTATGTTGCCAATGTTGATGGTTGTCATATTCATGATGTGTTGTCTGGTTTAGAGCCAGAAACCACGTTAGTGATCACTTCATCTAAAACCTTAACCACTCAAGAAACCCTGCGAAATACAGAGTCAGCTAAAGAATGGTTTTTAAAACAAGCAAACGTTGCTGACATTCAACATAACTTTGCCTGTGTTTCGAGTAATATCGAAGCAGCAAAAAGTTTTGGTATTAGTGAGAAAAATATATTTCCAATGTGGGATTGGGTCGGCGGACGCTACTCTATTTGGTCAGCCATTGGTTTACCACTTGCTATGGGTATTGGCTATGATAATTACTTGGCGTTTTTAAATGGCGCATTTGAAATGGATGAACATTTCAGACAAAGCCCTTTTGAAGAAAATATGCCGGTGATCATGGCATTGTTAGGCATTTGGTATCGAAACTTTCATGGCGCACAGTCACAAGTGCTATTACCTTATTATCATTATTTACGTGGTTTACCGGCTTATATCCAACAACTTGATATGGAAAGTAACGGTAAGTCCGTCAATTTAGATAATAAAGAAACCAACTACGATACTGGCCCAATTATTTGGGGTAGTGAAGGCACAAATGGACAACATTCGTTTCATCAATTGATCCATCAAAGTAAAACGCCTATCCCAGTCGACTTTATTCTACCGCTTAATCCGCATGCCGATATTTGTGATCATCATGACATGCTAATTGCCAACTGTTTGGGACAAAGCCAAGCATTAATGGAAGGCCAAACTGAAGAGCAAGTCATAGCGGCAATGACAAAAGCAAAATGCAGCACTGATGAAATAAGCTATTTGTCATCTCATAAAGTCATGAAAGGTAATAAACCCAGCAACACGCTATTAATGCCACAACTGACACCAAAGGCTTTAGGAAGTCTGATCGCTTTGTATGAGCATAAGGTATTCGTTCAGGGCGTTATCTGGCAAATAAACTCTTTTGATCAATGGGGTGTTGAGCTAGGTAAAGCCCTCGGTAATGATATTTTTAGCAAGCTTGCTAATACCGATATACCGCTTGATATGGATGGTTCGACTAAAGGTCTGATTAGCATTTGTCGAAAAAGACGCAGCATCAGTTAAAGTAACATCAGAAAATAAATTTTAGCCCAGTAAGTAAATTTTTACATGGGCTAATTTTATTTTCATATCACAGTCAAATTTTATCAATGCTATTGTCCGCGTAGCCTACTATATAACCTGTTATGTCTTACTGTTTTGATATATTTATTGTTCTCAATAACAGCTTGAAAAAATAGACTTATCTGCTAGTGTTTTATAGACACTCTAATGTTGCTTTAATGTTAAGCATCAAATGAGTGTTCTATGCAGTATTTACACACAAAAGTAAATTATTTAACACTTTTAACCTAAAAGCAGACGACTTTAACATGGCTAAATTTGGCAATCATCATTATACAATGACAGTGCTTTTAAAGCGCATAGTAATTATTTTACTGATTGCCTTTAGTCAATCTTCTCTTGCCTGTGAGGGCAATGCATCTTCAACAATAATTGCGATAAATCAAGCTGAGCAAGTTGTTCATCTGTCTCATTTTAATGCTCACGACTATCATCAAAGTTGTAAAGGTCAATGTTGTGAATTAGGTAATAGTGCCGATAAAGCCCGACTCGAAGGTGGCTCTGCTAGTGCAACCGGATTTGTAGCAATAGCTGCTGCTATTACTAGTCATTACTTGGTGTAAGGTCGGGTGCAGAAACGGGATAATAAAAAATGCTCTGTCGAAATACACCAGCATCTTAGCAGTGTTTTACGGGATAAGCCTTAACCAACTTTTATATGCACTTTGGTTTGCTATGGCATTCAAAATTTCCATATATTTAGGCTTAAGGCATTTTACCCCCCCGAGCATTGGCCTCATTGCCGTTTTTTGTTTTTCTTTAATCAACTTTACCAGCTTGGGACTGGCTCAAATTGAACCAGTCGGTTATAGCTATTATTAAAGGGATCAGAGGCGATAAGCGGATTTTTACTGCACAGTTGCACAGTATCTATGGTTTCAAAATCATGAATAATTCAAAATTGAGAAACAAAGGGAAATAATATGTCTAAATATACAAATTTTTTTATCATGATCCTTACGTCTACTGCAATTATGCTGCTCTTAATGTATTTCAATACTTACGCGTGGGAGCACATATTTTTCAGTGAAACTCGGCTTTACATGGCCATTTACATGGGCGCTATTATGGCAATCGTGATGTTGCTATTTATGCTCAATATGTACAAGGATAAATCCAAAAATCGGATGATCTTAATCGGCGCTGCAGTGGTTTTTGTCGTCTCGGTATATTTAGTTCGCTCTCAAGATACCATCGACGACAGTGCTTGGATGAGTGCCATGATCCCACATCATTCCATCGCTATATTGACCAGTGGCAGAGCAAATATTGAAGATAAGCGTGTTAAAGCATTAGCCAACGCGATAATAAAAGCCCAAGAGAGAGAGATAAAAGAAATGAAATGGTTATTGGAGGACATCAAAGCCAATGGCATTGCAGATACCGAGCAAAAATCGGACATGCGCCCTACGCCGGATTTCAGTCAAAAAAAATAGTAAAAACTTGACACTTTTATTCATTAACCTTTAGGAGAAAAGTATGAAAGATACCGCTAAACTGTATCGTATGCATACGGATCAACATATATGTCCTTATGGCTTGCGCTCAAAAGACTTACTTGAAAGAAAAGGCTTTGAAGTCGAAGATCACAAGTTAAACTCCCGTGCAGAAACGGACAAATTTAAGCAACAGCATAATGTTGACACTACCCCTCAAACTTTCATCGATGGCCAAATAGTGGGCGGATACGATGCACTAAGAGAACATTTTGATATGCCACCCGCCGTGAAAACAGGCACCACTTATACTCCGGTATTAGCTATTTTTGCCACCGCTTTTGTAATGGCATTGGCAGCCGTTTTTAGCTCTTCAGGTCATGTGCTTTCATTCAAGGTAATTGAGTTGTTTGTTGCTTTTAGTATGACTATTTTGGCAATTCAAAAACTACGTGATCTTTACGGGTTTTCAAACTCATTTATCACTTACGACTTATTAGCCATGAAGCACTTGCGTTATGCCTATGTTTATCCATTTGCAGAAGCATTCGCAGGCATCGGCATGATTGCAGGTTTGTCGGGTTTAATCGTTGGCCCAGTGTCATTATTTATTGGCTCTGTGGGTGCCATTTCGGTATACAAAGCCGTATATGTTGATAAGCGTGAACTTAAGTGTGCTTGTGTCGGAGGCGACAGTAATGTGCCCCTCGGGTTCGTGTCATTAACGGAGAATTTGTTTATGATCGGAGCTGGCATTTGGATGCTTTTTAAGTACTTGTAATCAATATTTGATTTTTACTTGGGAGTTTAACAAAGGTTCATTTGTCGAGCTCCCAATATTTTAGTTATGCTTAACTCACTTTGTATTAAAAATTTTATGCACATAGTGCCATTCCAAGTATCCTTGTTTGAAAATAAATTAATACAAGCATTATTATTTTTTCAAAGAATTTTAGGATTTTTTCTCATTTTTCAAAGCTCATGAGGACTTTAGGATAAAATGACTATTATGACTCTCGCAGAGCTTGTCAATTGATGAATGAACAACGACACAAATATGAGAATAAACCTAATGGCATGCTGCGGTTCAGATTATTATTCGAGTACAATAAAAGTCCATAACTAATAAACTAGATTTTCCTTCAATACATTACTTGAAACTAAATACATCAAAACAAACTTCTAGACGTCTAGATTGACATAAAGTATTAAGCCTCTATAATACAATTTAGCCTAGACATTCAAGAAAATAAGGTTATTGTTTGCTTAGAAATAATTAAAATAATAACTAAAAAAGAATCTATTAATGACCTCTAAAAATTCAGAAAGCACATCGAATAACCCACTAGAACATATAAAAGTCACTGGACATCATTCAGAGCAAAGCTTAAAAAGCTTATTACCATTCGGCGTTTTTCTCGGTTTATTTCTTGGCACTGGCATTGTGTTAACTTTGCAAGGTGTTGAGTTTGCGTTTTACCAATTACCGGCAAGCATTGCTATTATTCCAGCCATACTGTTAGCGGTTTATATGGGGCGAGATAGTGTTAATGATAAAATAAGTCAGTTTATACAAGGTGCTGGCCATCAAAACATTATCACTATGTGTATTATTTACCTCTTGGCAGGGGCTTTCGCAACAGTTGCAAAAGCCACTGGCAGTGTTGATGCTAGTGTGCAGCTTGGTCTATCAATATTTCCTGACTACCTTTTATTGCCCGGTCTTTTTTTAGTCGCGGCATTTCTTGCTACCGCCATGGGTACATCGATGGGCACCATTGCAGCAATAGCTCCGATTGCTTTGGGCTTTATTGAATCAGCCGATGTTGACGCTAGCCTTATTGCTGGCTGTATTATTTCTGGTGCTATCTTTGGCGATAACTTGTCGATAATTTCTGATACCACCATAGCGTCAACCCGCAGCCAAGGTGCTCATATGAAAGATAAGTTTCGAGTCAATTTTAAGTTTGCGGTGCCAGCGGCATTAATTTGTTTAGCAATTCTCGCCGTCAATGGCGTAACAATTAATCACGACGTTAACCAAGCACTCGATGTGATCGGCTTTTTGCCTTATATCGTTATTTTGGTGCTAGCACTTTCAGGGGTAAATGTGTTTTTGGTCTTGCTTATTGGTATTGTTTTAGCCGCAGCAATCGGCATGGTAAATAATGGTTATCAATTGGCGAGTTGGGTAAGTGATATTAATAAAGGTTTTGCCAGCATGCAGGATATCTTTATTTTGTCATTATTCATTGGTGGCTTAAGTGAATTGATTAAGCGTCAAGGTGGCCTAAGTGCGCTAACCAAAAGTATTGAGCGTTTGACCCGTAAAATCAGTCCAAATAATAAAAAGCGCGCCGCTGGCATTGGTATTGGCGCACTAGCCTTTTGCTGCAACTTTTTTACCGCTAACAATACCGTTTCTATTATTGTCACCGGTGAAACAGCAAAGGATTTAGCACAAGATGGCGAACTTAGTCCTGCGCATTCAGCAAGCTTATTAGATATTTTTGCCTGCATAAACCAAGGTTTGTTACCTTATGGCGCACAAGCTTTATTACTGGGTGCGACCTTAAAAATATCGCCGATAGAAGTGGTGGCAAATGCTTATTATCCGATGATTTTATTTGTAGTAGCCAGCTTTGCTTTTTGGCGTATCACCAAACAACAATCTACGAAAAAGTAGCTGTAGTTAATTCTAGTGAGTTATTGCCAGTAGGTTAATGGCCATATTTTCCATACGCATCGATGACTCATGATTAAACATAAAAAAGCCCGTATCAACGGGCTTAAATTTACGTAATACTCGCGTCACTCTACATAACGGGTTTAACGCATTTAGGCGCTGTTGCTTGTGTAAAAAATGGCGTTGATTTAGGCAAGTGTTCAGTTAACTGCTTAATACGCGTAGCGTTTGATGGATGGGTCGACATAAATTCAGCTGGTGCATCATTTGACAGTTTAGCCATGTTTTGCCAAAGCTTGATACTTGCTTTTGGATCAAAACCGGACTTTGCCATTAAGTCTTGGCCAACAATATCCGCTTCACTTTCATGACTACGACCATAAGGCATTAACACCCCATATTGCATACCTAAACCTAAGCCCGCCATCACGGTATTACGGCTTTCGATATTCTGACTTTCAAGTAAAACATTCACTAATGACAAACCCATTTGGCTGGCTTGATTCGATGATAAGCGCTCGTTCGAATGGCTCTCAATAACATGTCCTACTTCGTGACCAATAATAGCACCCAGTTGATCTTGGGTCTCAGCAACTTTTAATATACCGGTGTAAACCCCTATTTTACCTCCGGGTAAGGCAAAGGCATTCACTTGTTCAGAGTCAAAAACCACCACTTCCCACTCACCATCATGGGCAGATTTAGGCACATTTTCTGTAATAGCACTGGCGACACATTGCACATAACGATTAACTTCAGGTGATTGACTAATTTTTTCTTTTGTTTTCATTTCTTCAAATGAGGCCGCGCCCATTTTATTCAGCTCATCTGCAGACATCATCATTAACTGCGAACGACCTGTTGAAGAGGTTGTACAGCCCGCTAGTGTCATAACAGCAAGACAAACCGCTAATTTAATTTTCATTTGATTTCCTTAAATAATATCCTTGTTAGCTTATTCTAAATAATGAAAATATAAATATCTATGCTTATTAAATAAAAACTAATCCTAACTATTTTAATGCTTTACTCGTCTTAAGTTAAAATAAAACGAACTGCCGGCGCCTAAGGTACTTTGTACTTTGATATCAGATTTTAATAATTCCAATAATTTCTTGGTAATGGCTAAACCTAAACCAGTATGTTTATTTTTGTCTTGTATGGCATTACTAGCCCGATAGCGGGTATCAAAAATGTAAGACAACTCTTCTGCTTTTATCCCTGTGCCATTGTCTGTAATACTTAGCCGGCATTGATTGCTGTCGAATTCTTCAATAGCAAAAACAATTTTACCATTTTCACCCGTATGACGAATAGCGTTCTCGAGTAAATTACTGGTCACCCGTTCAAGTTTTGCAATATCACTGTGTACTTGAGTGTATGAGCATTTAGGTTCTACCAATATTTCAATATTTTTTTCACTTGCCGCTAAAGTAAACTTTGCCACTACATCGTAAAGTAGCTCGGCAAGATTAAAGGCTTCAAAATTTAGCGATACTTGTCCGCCTTCAAGGTGGGCCAGTTCAAATATTTGGTCAATAAGTAACTTCAACTGCAGCGTATTTTTCAACACGGTGTTGATATATTTTTCGCGTTCTTGTGTTGTTAACTTCTCGCCTTTGTGGGCGATCATTTCGAGGTAGCCTTGTAGTGAAGACAAAGGCGTACGCAAGTCATGAGAAATATCAGCGAGCAATTCTCGACGCTGGACATCACTTTGTTGTAATAGGCTTAGTTGAGCATTAATTTGGTTAACCATTTCTTCAAACGCACTGCCCAATTGATGTACTTCATTACTGCTGTTAGGCATCCACGGGGCTAAATTAAGTTGCGATTTATCGAAACCTACGGCTTTTAATTGTTGAATATCACAATTTAAACGACGAAGCGGTCGAGTAAAATAATAGAAAATACCGAGCATAACGATAAAAAGAAATAATAAGGCACCTACAAGTAACACCATAGAGAGCTCAGCTTGACGAGCAGACTCTAAGCGATTGTAAGCCGACTCATAGCGCTCGCCAGCAACAATAACGTATAAATAACCGCTTAATTTACTGCCATTAAATACCGGCGCTGCAGAGAATATTTTTTTGCGATCTAAGTGTTGAGGATCATCACCATAAATAGGCAAGCTTACTTTGTTTTGTGTTAATTGAATTAATGGCGTGAGATCAATGCGGTCTCGTTTTATCAACGTTGGAGAAATAGAGTGGGTTAAAATAACACCATTAGCATCTACAAAATAAAATTCGAATGCCGGTCCTAAAACCATCAAGGTATGAAAAAGATTTTTTAAGGCTTGGTGATCATAAGCCCCTTCTTGTAACAAAGGATTGTCACGAGCTAAATTAGCCGCCAGTGAAAGGTGTAAGTGTTGCTCAGACTCATAGCGTGTGGTCTGCTCTAAATGCTCTGCCCAAATAAAAAATACACTGATGATAACCACAAAAACTACGAATAACGATAATGATAGTCGGTGATAAAGCGAAAATTTCACGCCGACACACCTTGACGACAAAGCTTATAACCCACGCCCCAAACTGTTTGTACAATTTCAGGTTTAGTGGCATTACGTTCAATTTTATTACGTAAGCGATTGATGTGTGAATTTACCGTATGTTCATAGCCACTGTGGTGATATCCCCATACCGAGCTTAACAGTTGTTCACGGGAAAATACTTGTTCAGGGTGAGAGGCTAAATAGAATAACAAATCAAATTCAGTTGAGGTTAAATCAATATTTTTGCCATTGAGCGTAGCACTATGGGTAATGCTATCAATTTGTAAAGTCCCTACGGTCAGATAATGCTCCGGTGACTGCTGCGCTAACTGTTGCTGACTTATTTTTGATAATAAGTGCACACGTCTGAGCTGGCTGCGTACTCTAGCTTGTAATTCTCGAACGCTGAACGGCTTAGTCATATAGTCGTCAGCACCAAGCTCAAGGCCCAGCACACGATCAATTTCACTATTTCTTGAGGTTACCATTAGAATCACCTGCTCCGGCTTTTGCTCGCGTAATTGCCGACAAACATCTAAACCTGATATTCCTGGCAACATAACATCAAGCATCACTAAGTCGTATTGATTAATTTTTAACTTTTCTAAGGCGACTTCACCTGACAAACAATGATCAACCGTTAAGCCAATTTCTTGTAGAGTTAAGGCCACCAAGTCGGCAATGTCTTGCTCATCTTCAACCACCAGTATGGTATCCATGCTTTGCTCCATTATTATTATCTTTTATTGACAAGAACGAAGCACAGATACAAAAGTAGCGGCTAAACCATCATGTAAACATCATGACTTAGCGTTAATGATCACTCTACACGAGTAACCGATATCGCTAAGGTAGGGTTATCAAAACGATGCGCTTGGATTAATACTGACTGCATTAAGCCGTCGTCACTAGTGATCACGCCCGCGTGCATACCGATAAAACCGACATCGTCACGTTCAGCATTAAAGCCTTCCCCGCCAGCAGCAGGACCCGGTATTGTTGCCATTGTTTCGCTATTTTTCTCTGTGCCTGAATCATAAGAACTTGTTCGCAATGAAATACTTTCGCCAACAGCCATATTTTCCAACGACATAGCGTTGATGCCACTAAAAGCATCATTGGTATTTACTAGCATAGTGGCAGCAGATAACAGCATAGGTTTTGTATCAACCAGACTGACAGATACCGTTTCGCTCATCCCAGGCATAATAACACCAGCACCACTTGCGCCCGCTAACACCATGTCTTGTGCCAGAACTTGTGAGTTATCTCCGCTTTCGGCTAAATTTTCCAATGCCACTGTCGCGCTAGCACCGAGTTCAAATAAAGCCCCTTCATTATGTAAAACAACAGCCACAGGTGATAAAGGTTGTGCATGAGTTAAGTTAGTTACGCTAACTTCATAAGTATAGGTTACCGGTGTTGGCGGTGTAGGTGTTACTGGCTCAGGTGTTGAATTATTATCATTACCACCACAGGCTGACAGCAAAACCGTAAAACCTAGTGCCGACCAGATACCTTTACGGGCAAACTGATTTTTATAAAAAATAGTCATAATAGTCCCCTATTTTACTGTAACAGTGACACGTGCAACCGGATTTAACCAACGATGTACGGTATTATCTAAATCACTTTTACCGGCCGTTAAGTCATCATCACCTAAACTGCCACGATGAATATGCACAGTTTTGTTCACTTCTTCAGTCGTTACACCTGTACCGCCTGTGCCAGCATCCATACCCGGAGCAGCTGGAATACCTAGAGCACCAGGAGCACCACCACCATTAACCACTTCGTTGTTTGCTTCAGTACCGGCATCGTATGCATTAACATTAAAAGTATAATTACCTGCTTCAGTCGGTATTTTCCAACTACTTACACCAGCAAAACCGTCATTGGTTGGTAGTAACATGGTTACAATCGACAAATAAGTATTACTGTCATCAGTACTTAGCATCGCAGTTGTTGACTGACCTGGTGCAAGTAGGCCACTTGCAGGGTTTGCCGCATTATTAGCATTAACGCCATCGAGTAAAGTAACTAGACCTGAAATATCGCCGCCTTCAGCCATCATTTGTAATTCTGGTGTTGCAGCAGTGCCAGCACTAAATAGCGACATGCTGTCATTATGCGCTGACATTAAAATAGGCGTGTAATAAATACCTTGGGTGAGGTTAGTAAATTTTATTTCTAATTCTTGTGCCATTAACGCTGAGCTCGAAAGCGCTAATGCTATCGCTGATGCTGTTTTAATAAGTTTCATAAGTTTCCCTTGATGACGAAATGATTTCGCATTCAGTATGCAAAGCAAACATGGCTAAACTTTCACAGAGTTATCACAAATCTATCACAAGTTTATCAATGAAAAGTAATGAAATTTATTTCTTGATTAGCGTGTCTCGGCCTTTACTAACTCCAAATACATCCGCAGGAGAAAAGCCGAGTGTTATATGAAAGTCTTTATTATTTAACAATAATTTTTGACGAATAAATTGTCCATCTGCTGATGATACCACAACAAAATAACTACTCTTCTCAGCTTTCTCGGCCTTACCTAAACCATGTAAAGTGACACGAAATTTTTCTGATAAATTAAGTTTTTCTTTATCAATGGTTTGATATTCATATGGATTAATTAAGGTTACATGAAAAGATTGGTGATCTCGCGCCGCTTGATACTGTCTATAGATAGCATATTGCTCTTCACCTAACTCATCTTTTAATTGCTCTAAATATCGGCTAAGGTCGGCATCAGACACTTTGCCGCCAAAGTAAACTAATCCACTGCTGTCTTTGAGTTCACTAATTTCTAATAGCAAGTTTTTATCAACATTAATTTCATCAAGCGGCTCACTTGATGACTGCAACATGACTCTCGCTAAAGGTGTCGCTTTACTTACGTTAGTTACGGCTATATTTTTTGTAGTCATTGCTACATGATCGACTATATTCGCAGCCATGACAGAATGAGTCATGATAAATGTCATCACTGTGGTTACGCTAAAAATTCGGCTCATATTATTATTCATTCGGTTTCCTAATTGATGATAACTTTAAGATTAATGTTAACCACAGTGGTCAGCAAGTATGACAAATAACCTTGCCATCAGCCAAGCCATTTAGCAAAGGGCTAACAATTAAAATTGTCGATATCAAAAATCATCTTGGTTATAACGTAGCTTTATACTGGCAGTTGAAATTGTTTAATGTCATGCTATCACTGATATTTGCTCACATTAATCAATATAGCGTTATGATGAACAGTGTAAGAGCAATTGTTGCTGTGTTTTACTAGCGCCTTAGTCATTGAATCACCCGTTGGAGTTATTTTTCACTTAATGAAATTATCAATCAGTCCTGAGCTGTTTAATTATATTGCTATTACTTTCGCTCGTTTTAAATGGCAACTTTTAGCCTGGTGCGTCTTCTTTTTTGTACTTTTTATCGGCTTACAAGCACAAATTCAACTAAAAACGCCCAGCGTATTGGTCTGGTTAGCCATACTTATTTTATTTATGGCCATTGAGAGTTTAGTGGTTTCAGCATTTATGTTTTTCTTTCAAGTGTTGCCATCAACTCGCGAAGAAAACGCCTCTTGGTATCGTTTTTATCGCACGATTGAATGGTGTGAAACCATACTGTTTGCCATATTACTGCCTTTACCCATAGTACTATTTTTCTATGCCTTCATCCGTATATAAACAACTTATAAAGTAAGTTATCTACCTCATCAGCTTAAATATGCCGACGTTTTTGTGCATAAACACCTAAAACGCTAAAAATAGCCACAATCAAAGGTAAAACATAACTGTTAGGTACTTGTGATAATTGTTGAGATAGCAACCGAGTCAACCAAACCGTTAACAAGCCATAACCAAACGCACAAACCACAATAAAAGTGATACAGCGAATAATAAAATGTTGTTTAGCAACAAGCTTACGTACAGCGCTATTAATGTCATTACCAAAAATAACCAGTACTGTGGCGACAATCGCCATAGCTGTTTGATATTGATAACCACGAAACCACTGACCAACATTAATAACTAATTCCGTCATACTACCTCAACAATATTTTTCAAATCCAAACCATCACTTGACCAACATTACCGAGTAAAGTGCGGCGGCTATTTAACTATTTAACAGTGCAATCATTTCATCTTCAGTTAATACGCTGACGCCTAAGTCTTGCGCTTTAACTAATTTAGACCCGGCTTTTTCGCCTGCGACTAAATAATGCGTTTTTGCTGAAACACTACCCGACACCTTTGCACCTAAAGCTTGCAATGCCGCCTTGGCTTCATTTCGGTCCATTTTACTCAAGGTACCCGTTAATACAAAGGTTTGATCTTTAAGCGGTAATTCGTCGTCACTTTTCACTTCGATATCAGGCCAAGACATTATCGCTTCTAACTCTTCCACCACTTCCACGTTATGATCTTGCGCGAAAAAATTAACAATATTTTTTGCTACAATCACACCTACATCAGGCACTTGCTGTAATTGCTCTTCATTGGCTGACTTAATTGCTGAAAAAGTAAGAAAATACTGCGCTAAATTCGACGCCGTAGTTTCACCAACCTCTCGGATACCTAGAGCATAAATAAACTTCGTCAAGGTGGTATTTTTAGCAGCCTCAAGGCCCTTGATCAGATTGTCAGCTGATTTTTGTCCCATTCTTGCCATCGTACTGACATCAAGTGTGGTTAGTTTGAATAAATCGGCAGGGGTTTTTATTAAACCCTCATCAACGAGTTGTTCAACTAATTTGTCGCCTAAGCCATCAACGTCAAGTGCTTTACGCGAGGCAAAATGTTTAATCGCTTCTTTACGTTGCGCCTGACAATATAAACCGCCGGTACAACGCAGCACAGCTTCCCCCTCAGCTTTCATTGCCGCAGATCCACACACCGGACATACGGTTGGAAAGGTGATAACTTCAGCATTTGCGGGTCGGCGCTCAACGACAACACTGACGATCTGCGGGATCACATCCCCTGCACGTCGAATAATTACGGTATCGTTTATTTTTATACCTAGGCGGTCAATCTCATCTTGATTATGTAAGGTGGCATTACTAACCGTGACACCACCAACAAATATCGGTTTAAGGCGAGCCACGGGTGTTATTGCCCCTGTTCGCCCGACTTGAAAGTCAACGGCTTCCAATACCGTTAATTCTTCTTGTGCAGGGAATTTATAGGCGGTGGCCCAGCGTGGTGCTCGG
Organism: Colwellia sp. M166; assembly: GCF_024585285.1. Classification (NCBI taxonomy): domain Bacteria; kingdom Pseudomonadati; phylum Pseudomonadota; class Gammaproteobacteria; order Alteromonadales; family Colwelliaceae; genus Colwellia; species Colwellia sp. M166. The sequence goes on along the minus strand of NZ_CP040755.1, from coordinate 4,621,794 downwards.
GCGACAAAGCCAAGTTTTTGCTGTAAAGCAATATCATCAACTTTAAATACCGTGCCATCAATTTCGTAACTTAATTTTTCTCGCTGCTGCAAAATATCTTGATAGAAATCTTCAACCTGAGTGGCATTTTCCAGTAACTTAACTTCCGGACACATAGGTAAGCCCAGGTTTTTTATTTGGCAAAGGCGCTGATAATGTGAATCTGCCAGCCAGTGTTCATCAATACCATTACCGCCTTCGTTTGCGCCAACAAAACCGATGCCATAGGCATAAAAAGCGAGATTTCGTTTGGCGGTAATTTTAGAGTCTAATTGCCTTAAGCTACCCGCCGCGGCATTGCGTGGATTGGCAAAGCCTTTCTCCGCTTTTTTTATTGCTTGCTGATTTAAGGCATCAAAGCTCGCTTTTGGCATAAACACTTCACCACGAACTTCTAAAACATCAGGAAAATTGGTGCCTTGCAAGCGTAAAGGGATCGACTTTATTGTACGGACATTCTCGGTAATATTCTCACCAACAGTGCCATCACCACGCGTAGCTGCTTGAACAAAAACACCATTTTCATAACGTAAACTTACCGCTAAGCCATCGAGCTTGGGCTCGGCACAAATAGCAAAGTCTAACGATGATTTTAAACGGTCTTTTAATCGCTTAACAAAAGCTTGCCATTCTTGTGCTGAAAAAACGTTATCTAACGACAACATAGGAAGCTGATGAACAACTTGGCTGAATGATTTAAGCGCCACGCCACCAACCTTTTGGCTAGGTGAATCAAGGGTTTTGAATTGCGGGTGTTCAGTCTCTAACGTAGTTAATTCACGCATTAATCGGTCGTATTCAGCATCAGGCACAGTCGGTTCATCAAGCACATAATATTGATGATTGTAGTGGCTAATTAACTGACATATCTCAGCGATACGATTAATAATATTTTCTTCAGACATAGGTTTTGATTACTTTGAAAGTGAGTGTGCTATCGTCAATAAAGTACGGCTAATACTGATTAGCGTGGTCGTTACTGCACTTATTACAGCTCTAAAAAATACTACTGCACTTTATTAACGAAGCATTATGATTGTTGCAGGTGAGAGGTTAAAGCGAGCCGATACGGCTCTTACGTTCAAACTCACGAATAATACCCATATAATGTTGTTCGGTTTGCTTAGTCATAACACTGCGCTTGTCATCTAATAATTGTCCTTTAAATTCCACAGCAAGCTGTTTAGCGGCATTGAGCATTTGTTCAAATACTTCAAAGGCATCGCCAGCATTAGGTAAGGTCATAAATAGCGTAATACCTTGTGTGGTAAAATTTTCGATATCATCTAAATTAAATGTTCCAGGATTAAGCATATTAGCTAAGCTGAACGTTACCTTGCCGTTGCCGGCATTATCTTGATGACGATGAAATATGTTCATTTCACCGTATTTCATGCCTAAGGTAAGTAATATCGGCAATAACGCAGCACCTGAGATAGCCTGCCCTTCAGGCATCACCACAGAAAGCACAATAACTTGTGGTTCAATTTCATTAGCTATGGTTTTTTTACTTGACTCTGTCGCCGACAGGCTTGGCATATCCTTAACCGCTTCATCACCAAAGTTAATCTCCATTTGGTTACGTTTAACTTTAGGCTGACGGACATTTTTTTTACGTGCTAACGGCTTATTACGCAAAACTTCTGGTTTTGCTTGGGTTACAGGTTGTTGATAAACCGGTTCATATCGAACTGTTTCCTTCGTACTCATTTCATCCTCAACCGGCTCAGCAACAGCTGTTTCAGTATAGGCGTTTTCTTGATAGTTCTGTTCATCAGCGTAACTGTCAACATCTGATAAAGCTTGTTGTTTTAAATGCGCAGGAACTTCTTCAGTATCATTGAGCAAAGCACCAAAGTTTAGGCTTTGATCTAAGGGGTTTTCCTCAAAGTCAGCAGGCGGAATATGATTGGGCATAGGGACATCACTATGAAACTCATCATCATCTTCAAGTGTATGTGATTTAACTGCAACATCATCTCGAACCGGATTTGCGCCCACAACTTTAGGTTTACTGACTCCATCTTGATCAAAACCTGAACCATCGAAACCACGATATTTCGGAGCCACGGGTTCTTCTTTGGTTTTTAATTTATACGGGTTTTTTTGTTTCCTGATGGTCCAGTAACCATGAATGAAAATAGCTGCTATTACGAGAGCACTAATAATAATTAATGTATTTCTGAAATTATCTTCCATTACCTAGCCTATTCTTATACTTCTGCCATAGCGATTGCTTCGTCAATATCAACCGCTACCATACGTGAAACACCTGGTTCAAACATAGTAACACCGGTTAAATGTGACGCCATCTCCATAGCGATTTTATTATGACTTATATATATAAATTGCACTGTTTGCGACATTTCTCGCACTAGATTACAAAAACGACTGACATTTGCATCATCCAAAGGTGCATCCACTTCATCAAGTAAACAAAACGGCGCAGGGTTCAATCGAAAAATCGCGAACACTAATGATAATGCGGTCAGCGCTTTTTCTCCACCAGATAATAGATGAATTGTGCTATTTTTTTTACCTGGGGGTCTAGCCATGATAGTAACCCCGGTTTCTAATAGGTCTTCACCTGTTAATGACAAGTACGCTTGACCGCCACCAAACACCTTAGGAAACAGTAACTGTAAATCATTATTAACTTGATCAAAAGTTAACTTAAATTTATGGCGGCTTTCTTTATCAATTTTTGCTATTGCTGCTTCCAATGTCGTTATGGCATTATTAAGGTCTTGATCTTGTTGGTCAAGATAACTTTTACGCTCAAACTGTGTTTCATATTCTTCAATGGCTGCTAAATTTATCGCCCCTAGCAGTTGTATGTCTTTAGCCAGCTTAATTAAATGTGCTTGCCAGAATGTTTCTTTAGCATTTTCTGGCATAGCAGCAATAACATCATCAATATTCTGCTGCAACTCTGCTAGCACTTCTAATGCGCTTTCAGCTCTTAATTTAAAACCTTCACTGTCTAATTGTAAGCGGGCAAGCTGCTCATTAAGCACTGATATTTTATTTTGACTGGTTTTTTGACCTAATTCCACTTCTGCTAAGCGAGTTTGGCTGTCATTCAGGTTTTTTTGATTAAATTGCAGTTTTTCATTAATTTCGGCTAACTTGTCTAGCCATTGTGGAAGCTGCTGCTCAAACTCTTGCAATGGTTTACTGCTATCACTGAACACTTGGCTGTTATTGCTCAATCGTTGAGTCAATAAATTAATGTTTTCTTGATTAGCTCGAATACCTTGCTCGCGCTGTAGGCGTTGACTTTTAAGTTGTTCAACGACTAAACTCAGCTGATGTCGCTGTTGATGTAAGTCTTGACTACGACTTTGAATTTCTTCAATTGACTGCTGCAATAGCGTTTGCTGTTGAGCAAAGCCATCAAGATCATGTTCACTATCGTCAAGCAATGGCAGCAATTGTGTTTGAAAATCAGTTAACTTTTGTTTGGCAAGCTGCTCACTTTGTAGCAACTCAGCAATTTCTGCGGTTAACTTTTTGTGCTGAGCTTGTTGATAAAGCTTGTCTTGCTCACCCGATGAAATCGTTTTTTCTAGTGTATTCAGTTTATCTTGCTGTAATGCTAAATATTCACTTTGAGCCTTTTTTTCTATGGCGATAGACTTAAGTTGTTGATTATAATTATCCTGCTTCTGCTCGAGCTTTTGCTGCTGCAGTTGTAACTGCTGTAGTGCAGTTTGTTCATTTTCAAGCTCTCGCTGTAAACTTATATAATCATAACCTTGCTCAAGTTTGCCTTTACTGAGCCTATGATGATTTAACCAAGTACCATCCGGACAAATAATGCTTTCATCGGCACCTAACGTGGTTAACTGATGTTTAGCTTGCTGATAACTTTCAGTAATCAATATACTATTAAAATAGCTATTTAACGTCGTTAGACCCGAAACTTTACTGGCTAAAGTGTTTACTTTAACTGTGGCTATATTACCCTTAGCACTAGCCTGCTCTACTGCTTGATAGACAAAACATAAATTATCAGCAGGTAAATTACCGTCAATATCGGCCTCAGGTAAGGTGGCAATAACATGACCTGCTAGCCAATGCGATAACACAGCCTCAACGGCCAACTCCCAGCCATGCGCAACAGTTAGCTGACTTTGCAACGAAACAACATCAGTTATGCCTTGGGCACTAAACCATTTGGCTTGTTTTTCACTCCAGGGCGATTTATCAGCGAGTTTTATTTGTAGCTCATCAATCACTTGTTTTTTCACGGTCGACTGACCCGAAACTACGGCCAATTGTTGATGAAGTTGTTGAGCATGAATTTGCAAACCGCCGGCTTGATTATCGAGTAAAGTCAGCTGCTCTTGCATTTGCTGTAATGCATTTAATTCTGTATTTTTTTGTTGTTGAAGTTGTTGTTCAACGAGCGAATCAGCTAAAGGTAACAAGCTAACTTGTTCACGTAGCTTTATCATTTGCTGCTTAACCTGTTCAAGAATGGTCTGCTGCTGCGTGATATTATCATGCACCGTCTGTTTCTTTTGTTGCAGCTCAGTACGTCGCTGATGCTGTTGTTGCCACTGGCTTTGTAATTGCTTTTGCGCAACTTGTTGCTGTTTCAATTCTGTTTGACAAAACGCTAATTCAATTTCTATTTTTTGTAGTTGTGGCTGTTGCTCATTTAATTTTTGGTCACCTAATTGCAATTGTTCTTGCTCGGCTAAAATCAACTGTTGTGCATTGAGCAACTGCTGCTGAGTCAACTTATTATCACTCTGTGTTTTTTCTGTTTGTTCTTTTAAGTGCTTTACTTGTTGCTCCGCTCGGGCAATATCTTGCGTTAGATTGAGCTTTTCTTGCTGCAATATTTGGCTAGTATCATTGCAGCGCAATAGCGTATTTTTCAACTCGATAATCACTAAATCACTTTGACTGAGCTGGGTGTTCTGGCTCTCAATTTTATTTTCTAGTGCTAAGATACGAGTTTGATGTTGCTGACGTTGCTGATCAAATTTTTGCCAACGTAACACGGCTAATTCAGCTTTATATTTGCGCTCTTGTTGTTTTAAAGCACGAAAACGCTTAGCAGCTTCGGCCTGTTGATGAAGTTTGTCAATCTGGACATCAAGTTCGAGGCGAATATCACTTAATCTGGCTAAGTTTTCTCTGGTGTGGCGTATTCTGTTTTCGGTTTCTTTACGGCGTTCTTTATATTTTGAGATGCCGGCAGCTTCTTCAATAAACACCCGTAGCTCTTGCGGCTTTGATTCAATTAATCGAGAAATAGTACCTTGCTCAATGATCGCATAACTGCGAGGACCTAAGCCGGTGCCAAGAAAAATGTCGGTAATATCTCTACGTCGGCATTTTGTGCCATTTAAAAAGTAGTTATTTATCCCTTCACGGTTAACCACTCGACGTACCGAAACTTGACTTCTGTCGGCCATATTACCTTGAATACGCCCTTGAGTATTATCAAAGACTAGTTCAACACTGGCTTGACCAATAGGCTTTCGTGTTGCGGCACCATTAAATATAACGTCAGTCATGGCATCGCCACGTAGGTTCTTCGCTGAACTTTCACCTAGCACCCAACGAACAGCGTCAATTATATTTGATTTCCCACAGCCATTGGGACCAACAATAGCGGTCATCTGTTGTTCAAATGGCACAGTTGTTGGATCAACAAATGATTTAAAACCTGCCAATTTTATATGCTTGAGTCGCATTAAATCGAATAACCTAATTGTTGCTATCGATTGCCAAAACCTAAGTAAATGACTTACAAATTTTGCACAATTGAAAAAAATAAATTAAAACCCGTGTAATTGCCGCCACTGTACCAGAGATTGATGTATTTTGTAACATCACAATACTGTTCATATCATGCGAAGGATCCTATAATCGAGCTATGAATATCAATCAGTTAGGTTAATAAATCAGCAATGAACAATAACAGACCCCAGCCTTTAGCAAACGGCGGTGCCGGATATTTTATCAAAGGTTTTGAGTTAATTCGCACCCCAGGAATTCGCCGCTTTGTTTTTATCCCATTAACGGTAAATTTACTGCTTTTTAGTTATGCTTTTTATTATATGTTTCTACAACTAGAAAGCTACATGCTGACGCTGGAAACTTGGCTTGGTGAGTCTTTTGCTTGGCTAAGTAGTTTTATTTGGCCATTGGCAGTGCTGTTTATTTTAATTGTTTTTTCATTTATCTTCAGCTCAGTTGCCAATTGGTTAGCCGCTCCCTTTAATGGTTTATTATCAGAAAAAATAGAAGCTTTATTAACTAATCAACCATTAGATAGTGGTGGTGCTCTTGATGTGGTTAAGGATGTTCCACGAACGCTTTCCCGTGAGCTTAGTAAGCTTGGTTATTACCTACCTCGTGCTATGGGTTTCTTTTTACTTTATTGGATACTGCCCGTTATTGGCCAAGTACTGTGGTTTTTGTTTCTGGCCTGGATGATGGCAGTACAATATAAAGACTACCCATTTGATAACCATAAAATTAGTTTTACACACATGCGACAAGCTTTAAAGCAACGTCAAGGATTAAGCTATAGCTTTGGTATTACAACGGCAATATTCTCCATGATCCCTATCGTAAATTTAGTGGTTATGCCGGTCGCTATTTGTGGTGCTACAGCACTATGGGTCGATCATTATCGCGATGAATTTGTTGACCGTTCATAGAAATCAAATAACAATCAATATGTTATTAAGCTTTAAACAAATCGAACAAGCATCAAACAAATCTTGATGCTTGTTCGCACGCCTGATGAAATACTCATCAGTGTATAAAACAACCATCTTAGCTAAAGTTTGACAGCAAAAAAATCAAGGTGCACACTAAATACCTGTGTATTACATTAACAATTAATAAGGATCCAGTGATGCAAGCACTGCGTTTTATAGCTAAGAATGCAATTTCATCTAGCATGCTATTGCTGCTTACCATCAGTTTCACCTTTAATACAAACAGCGCTCGTGCAGAAACAATTAATGGCGGAAAAAGTGCATTGGCAAACGTTGATATTGCGATTGTGAAAGATGCACGCATCTTTGCAAAATTTGATGAAAACATGCCGGCGGTGGTTAATTATTTTACTCCATTAACGGAAGATGCTGTCATCAATTTTTATAACAAGAATTACGGTGAACCGGTTAAACGCGAACGTAAGCGCGGCCGTTTAACTCTAAATTACCAACAAACACAACAGCAAATACGTGTGATTATTTCTCAACAAAACAACTTACGCCAAGTTGACGTGCTTGTTGAAAAAAGTATGCAAAAGTAATAATTCAGCTTGGTAGCATTGAACCAAGCTGATGAGAAACCATGGGCTAGCTTGGTTATAAGACAATATCTTACCAGCATTAACATATCCCCCTAAAAAGCCCTCAATGTTTACCTATTCACGCTTCAAAAGCTTTATATCTATCGTACTAAATTATCACTTAACTAACGTGCCCTCTAACTTGTAATTGTTCATCACGTTTTTTTATATGTGCAACGCTGCTGCTACCTAACCACAATGCCGCGATATCGGTGTACTCTTTATTACCGCTAAGCTTTAGTGATTTATCTTTTATCGCAAGGTCAAAATCTTCCCAGCCCATCCAAATTTTGGTAAGTGTTTTAGCTGAGACCTCAATTTTGACATCAGCTGAAAAACCTCGGTTGATATAGCAGAGATCAATTTCATTATTTTCAAAGATCAACCAATGCTCACTTTTATTTTCAGCAACGTCAGTAAGGAAAAAATGGACGATAAATGGATCAGGCAATACGGGATGAATATTTATATTACGCCGAATGTCCCACATCAGAAAACTAGCATCAAGATTCTCAAGTGATGGTTCAGTTTCCAACCATTCTTGCCCCCAACATGCCATGCTATAAACAATCGGTTCAAGCGCTTGCCCTGCTTGAGTTAAAGCATACTCTATTTGACCCGTAGAGCGTTTTTCATGGCGAATGATCAAGCCGATGTGTGCTAACTCTTTTAGGCGAGTCGACAATAAGGTTCTCGACATTCGCGGGACACCACGACTGATGTCGTTAAAGTTGGTTGACCCGAACAACAATTCTCTAAATATCAGTAATGTCCACCGATTACAAAGAAATTCTGATGCCATCGCCAACGGGCAATACTGTCCATAAGATGTCGAGCTCATTTTTTTTTCCTTGGTCTAAGCACTCATTAAAGTCTAACGGCTATTACATTTCGCGCAAGCTAGGCAGTGAATTTTATGTACCTAGTAGTCCATACCATGCACTAGACAAGCCCAGCGGTTACTTCTAACTTAGAGAGAGAGTGGAATAAAATGGACAACAACCATGAGTATTCAAATAAATAGTAATGACGGAAAAAGTATCTCTTTGGCAGCCGAGATCATTGACAGTTTTTCAGCCAGTTTACGCGGCGAGCTATTAAGTACAGAACAGCCAAAATATGCACAAGCCAGACAAGTATGGAATGGCATGATTAACAAATACCCTGCGCTTATTGCTTGTTGTACAGGGGCAACAGATGTGGTGACAGCAGTAACATTTGCTCGTGACCATAACTTATTGCTATCGGTAAAAGGCGGCGGACATAATATCGCAGGCAGTGCGGTTTGCGATGGAGGATTAATGCTAGATTTAAGTGCAATGAACGGTGTGGTAGTTGACGTTAAAAGCCGGACGGTACAAGTACAAAGCGGCGCATTACTCGGCGACATCGATCATGAAACCCAGCATTTTGGCTTAGCGGTTCCGACCGGAATAAATTCAACCACGGGTATAGCTGGACTTGCCCTAGGAGGCGGTTATGGTTGGTTGAGCAGAGCTTTTGGCCATACCGTTGATAATATTTTATCGGCTGATATCGTCACAGCAAAGGGTGATTTTTTACACTTATCGGCACACGAAAATGCCGATTTATTTTGGGCTATTCGCGGTGGCAGTGGGAATTTTGGCGTGGTAACTAACTTTACTTTTAAGTTGCATTCGGTTGGCCCTACGATCCTCAGTGGTCCAGTGATATTTCCAATAGCGCAAGCAAAGCTGGTATTGCAGCAATATCGTCATTTAGCACGTGAATTACCCGACCAAGCCTCATGTTGGTTTGTTATTCGCCAAGCACCAGCATTTCCCTTTCTTGAGCAAAGTTATCATGGCCAAACCGTATTAATATTGGCAATGTCCTATGTTGGCGATATAGCAGAAGGCGAGAAAGCATTAGCTCCCTTGCGCGCACTAGGTCAGCCACTCGCCGATGCTGTTGGTGCCTGTCCTTATAAAGGCTGGCAAGCAGCATTTGATCCCTTATTAGCAGCTGGGGCTCGTAATTATTGGAAGTCGAGTGACTTTACCGATATATCAGAGCAGCTCATTGATACTTTAATCGCTGCCGCATCTAACCTGCCGTCTAATGAATGTGAAATTTTCATTGCACAACTTGGTGGGGCAGCGTCCCGTGTGCCATCAAGCGCGATGGCGTATCCGCATCGCTCAACAGCATACACCATGAATATTCATGGCCGTTGGCAATCACCAGCACTTGATGACGAAGCTATCGCTTGGGTGCGAGAATTATTTAATCAGGTAGAAATATTCTCAACAGGCAGTGTTTATGTCAATTTTGTGCCTGAAAATGATGAAATTAGAAAAATAGGTCCCTACGGGGCAAATAAAGCACGTTTAGAAAAAATCAAAGGAAAAGTAGATCCGAGTAACTTATTCCATACCAATATAAATATTGAACCTAAACTTAATTAACTTCATTTTATAGACATAAAAAAGCCGAGCATTAAATAGCTCGGCTTATAATAAAAGTATTTACAGTAACTAGTTGAGCAAAATAGCGTCAACAGTACCTTGCGCTAATGGATGATAGCCAGGACGCGCTTTTTTATAAACCACTTGTGCCCATTCTTTACCTTTAGCTGATGTAGCAAGCTCTTTATACAAAGGCACAATTAACTTGCGACGACCAATCGACTCTAAATAAGTTGCCATAGCCGGATACACAACGTCGTAACCTGAACGTAACGCTAATAAATACCACGCATGCGCCACTTCAGCATTGGTGCTGTTGGTTAAGTTATACATTTGATCTAAGTTACTCATACGTTCGTTAGCAATGTTTAATGGTAAGTTGTTAATAAAATGCAACCATTCATGTAGTGTCCAATTTTTAGTTGGAATTTGCGCTAACTCAAGCTGATCACTGGTCCACTTCGAAATAATGTTATCAATTTTAACAAAGGCATCAGAACGTGGTTTAGGGGTATAGCTAGGTAAGCCTTGCTCATAAATCCATTCGTTAAGTTCTTTATCACTAACAATATTAGGGTACTTGTCGGTTAAATTAGCTTTTAAATATTTAACAAAGTTTTTCGTACCTAAACTTTCAAAAGCATGATCATCAAAATATTGCATGATAAAAGTATCAAACTTTTCACGGCCAAACTTCTGTTCTAAATACACTAAAAACAGCTGTCCTTTGGTGTAAGGTACACCCGAAAATGCATCATCTGGATCACGACCGTTAAGATCGATATATAGCTGTGTATCACCTGGCGGTAACTCGGCAATTTCATAACTTAAGTTTTGTGCATCTAACGCGCGCTCCATTAGCGCTCTATCGGCGCCAAATACCGCTTCCATAATACGGTTTTCAACATAGCTGGTAAAACCTTCGTTTAACCATAAGTCTTGCCAGCTTTCATTGGTCACCAAGTTACCAGACCAAGAATGAGCTAACTCATGAGCAATTAAATTCACTAAACTTTTATCACCAGCAACCACTGTTGGGGTAATAAAAGACAATCGAGGATTTTCCATGCCGCCAAAAGGAAAGCTTGGTGGTAAAATAAGTAAATCGTAACGACCCCAACGGTAAGCACCAAAAAGCTTTTCCGTTTCATCAATCATCAACTGTGTATCATCAAACTCGGCGACAGCTCTGTCTAAAATGTATTGTTCAGCATAAATACCGGTTTGCTTGCTCATAGCTTTAAATTGTAAATCACCGACAGCAATCGCAATTAAGTAGGCAGGAATAGCTTGCGGCATTGAAAAAGAATAATCGCCATCACGCGCAGTATCAGGTGCATTGTCAGCACTCATGACTGCCAGCAAGTCGTCAGTGGTGGTAATGCGGGCATTGTATGTCATACGCACACTTGGTGTATCTTGTATCGGTATCCAAGAACGGGCATGAATTGCTTGGCTTTGGCTAAACATAAATGGCTTATCTTTACCGGCAGTTTGCTCAGGAGTTAACCATTGTAGCCCTGACGCTTGCGGTAATGAGTTGTAATAAACTCGAATGGTTGGCGTTTGAAAAGGCGTTTTAATAGTCAGCTTTGACCCCATAACATCATCACGCTTAGCCAATTTATAGTTTAGTTTTACCCATTGATTATTAGCATTTTTTGCCATCACACGATGGATCTCTAAATCACGTGTGTCTAAATAAACATCACCAACATCATCGTTAAGCCAATTCAGCGTTAATTCTGCAAAGCCCTTTAATGACTTTTCATCAAAATCAACATCAAGATCTAAGTAAAGATGACTAACTTTTACTTGATCATAGTTTGCATAAGTTAATGTGTCAGCGACTTGCGCGGAGGCTAATTGAACCCAAGTGAGCTGCACAGCACAGCACAATATGGCGACAAGACGAATAAAAATTTTCATAAATTGTACCCCAAACTAAAAAGGCCTGTAGATTACAGTGAATCGACAGGCCTCTTCAAGTGCTATTTATAATATGACGCTAAACGCTTTCAAATATCAGCTTGAAAGCGTTTAATTAAAAACCTTAAGGCTGTTCCATACGGATAACAACGCGACGATTTTTACTGCGACCAATAATTGTGGCGTTAGAGGCGACATGGCGTTTTTCACCATAGCCATTTGCTTCAATTCTACTGGCATCAATACCACGACTGACAATCAGCTCTCTAACTTTATTAGCCCGACGTTCTGACATTTTCAAGTTAGTATTTCTTCCACCATAACTATCTGAATAACCGTCGATTAATACCAATTCAAGTTCAGAATCAAGTGACAAGTACTCAACAATCATATTCATGCGCTTTTGCGACGACTTCGTCAGCTTATCAGAGCCAAATTGATAATTGAGTACGGTATAAGAAATATCATCGAAGCTAAAATCAAGTAAGTTGCCAACGCAGCTTACAAACGCTTGATAAGCTTTCTGAAAGCGAGCGGTAGACAAACCGACGGTGATTTTATCATTATCGCTATACCAGTCGTTATAATAAAATGTTGGACTCATGCCTTGATCAAGCTCATTCAGCATATTCCAAGCAATTTTTTTCGGTAAACTAGGAGAAAACTGTTTATGTAATTTCATATCAGCAAGTACTCGGCCAGCAACGCCAGGTCGCCAATTAGGCGCCTCTGAACGAACTTCAGCTAAAGAGTAGCTGTCTGGCAGTCGCATCATCTCTAATTCAAATTCCATATTCATCTTACGATTTGCCGAGCTATAAAATTTTGCTTCGCCGTAACGTGGAATTTGATGTGACAAGGTACATTGCAGTCGAGAATCATCGGTCAATTGCCAAGTTGAATTTTCAATATCAGCACGATACTGCCTAATTCCAGCATGTGAATGCAAAGTAAATAATGATAAAATAACTAGTGTAATAATTTTTTTCATAAGAATAATTTTCATGTCAATTAATCTAAGTTTAATAGCGACATCTTTTACTATCGACAAAATCTCTAATAACTTTAACAGTTAAATAAAATTAACCGAAAATTAATTTCACGACACTTAATTTCAGTGATGTCTTATAGCTTGATTTCTGCGATAATCCCAAACATTATTTTTGCCAACTCATACTCATCGCCTTTATGTCTGATAATTCCAAAACTACTCATATCAAAGCTGAAAAAAATTTACTCTCTCAACGCTTTCGAGGTTACTTCCCTGTCGTTATTGATGTTGAGACTGCCGGTTTTAATGCCCAAACCGATGCGCTGCTAGAAATAGCAGCAACAACTTTAACGCTAGATGAAGATACTGGGCAGTTTAGTTTAGATGAAACCATACACTTCAATGTTGAGCCATTTGAAGGCGCTAACCTAGAGCCAGCAGCTTTAGAATTTACCGGCATCGACCCAACAAACCCATTGCGCGGTGCTGTTGATGAAAAAAAAGCGCTTACCGAAACATTTAAGCTTATTCGTAAAAAAATGAAAGCGGCAGGATGCCAACGCGCGATTATGGTGGCACACAACGCTTCTTTTGATTTAGGTTTTGTTAATGCAGCTATCGAGCGTTGCTTAATTAAACGTTCACCTTTTCATCCATTTGTCAGTTTTGACACCACAACGTTATCAGGCTTGGCATTAGGTCAAACAGTTTTAGCAAAAGCTTGTGCTACTGCACAAATAGATTTTAATAATAATGAAGCCCATTCAGCGTTATACGACACAGAAAAAACTGCCGAATTATTTTGTTATATTATCAATAAGTGGCAACAATTAGGCGGCTGGCCTTTAGCTGATATTGCTGACGATAGCGAAACCCCAACATTGACAACTTAAATCGCAAGGTTAAGCACTGAACAATAACCACTAAAAATTAAAACAACGAAGCTAGGCACTTAAAATAACGACTTAGCTTTTCGTCGGTTATTACTCCTAAAGAGTAAATTTCTTAAGGCGATAATCATCAAACATAAGGCTAAAAACTGTAAAATCGCCAGTTCAGTTTTTAGCAATAACATCATAGCGGTGGCAACGTACAAATAAGGTAAATATTCATAAACAAGCACAGGAAGAGTTTGCTGACAATTTGGGTTATCTTTATAGCGATCGACTCGACGATAATTTGAGCGTTGAACTAACATGAGACAGCCAACTGAATAAAATATCCCCGCCGATGTATACACCATCCAAGTATCATAAAACGCTAGCAGATAAGCACTGATTAAACAGCATAAGTAAGGTAAGTTTTCATAAATAATTTTAGGATAAAACACCTTAATTCCTTATGGTATTAATTCGCTTGCATATCGTCTGTCTGATAGCAAAACTAAACAAATTAAGCTCACTCTCGTAAACGACATTAAGTGATAGATAGACTAAGACCAATTCTACTAAGTTTCTTCCCATTCAGTGAAATTCAAAAGGTTTAGAGGCAAGGCATTGATTGAAGGTAAGGGTTATTCTCGACAACTGCTCCTGCGTTGTTCTAATGACTCACATCCCTGTGAGAACCTTATCGAAATCAATAACGCGGCCGGTAAGCCTGTTAAAATCACCCTTCGGGAGCTTACCAGCGGTTCGATAACCGTCGATAATTTCTTACCTATAGAATAACTATATTCACAAAATGATCATTGTTCTCAAAACGCTGATAAGCGCTGAGTGGGAACAAACTTAATAGACTTGGTATAAATAACCATGCGCTTTATTTTAGCATAGTCATAAAATCCAACTTTTCAATGAATTCATAGAGCTTCCAATAAATTGCAAAGACAAAAAAGCCGCAAGAAGCGGCTTTTTAAAACAAACAGTTTTGCTGAAATATTAAAGCTTATCTGCGTTATCCGTAAGGTAAGCTGCAACACCCTCAGTAGTTGCTGTCATACCTTTATCACCTTTGTTCCAGCCTGCAGGACAAACTTCACCGTGATCTTCATGGAATTGTAAAGCATCAACCATACGGATCATTTCATCAACGTTACGACCTAGTGGTAAGTCATTAACCACTTGATGACGTACATTACCTTCTTCATCAATTAAGAATGAAGCACGAAAAGCAACGCCAGCTTCTGGATGCTCAACGTCATACGCTTTACAAATTTCATGTTTAACATCAGCAACTAAAGTGTATTGAACTGGACCAATACCACCATCGTTTACCGCTGTGTTACGCCATGCGTTATGAGAGAACTGTGAATCGATTGAAACACCAATAACTTCAACACCACGGCTTTTGAATTCTTCCATGCGATGGTCGAATGCTAACAACTCTGAAGGACATACAAAAGTAAAATCAAGTGGGTAGAAAAATACTACGGCTTTTTTACCTTTAATAGCTTGTGCTAGGTTAAAGCTTTCAACAATTTCACCTGAACCTAAAACTGCTGCTGCGGTAAAGTCTGGTGCTGAACGACCTACTAATACACTCATTATATTCTCCAATTTTTAAAATAATTGTTTAGGTTTATCGAACGTTCAAATCTAACACAAGTCAGATATTGATAGTTCAAAACAACCTGGGTTATTTAACGTTAACAACACCTAGTATGGTGGCGTTAAGTGATAATTCAATAGCTATTCAGAACTTTCTTCTGAGCCATGCTTAGCGGCAGATTCAGTGATCAAGGTTTGTAATTCACCTTGCTGATACATTTCCATAATAATGTCACAACCGCCAACAAGCTCGCCATCAACCCATAGTTGTGGGAATGTTGGCCAGTCAGCATATTTTGGTAATTCAGCACGGATATCAGGATTTTGTAAGATATCAACATAAGCGAACTTTTCACCACACGACATTAGCGCTTGAGAAGCCTGTGAAGAAAAACCACAGCTAGGTAACTTTGGTGAACCCTTCATGTAAAGGAGAATAGTGTTGTCACTGATTTGTTCTTTAATACGTTCGATAGTGTCCATAATAACCTCAAAAATTAATACTTATGGTGCTCAATACTTAAAGTAAAACTGACAAAATAAACAGAACAATAAATACTAAAGCAAAAAATTTATATATTAAAACATAATAGCCTTGATAAAACCTATGGTAATACCTATATACTTGAGTAAACTATGTAAGCTTTAATACCCGAGTAGTTTACTAGGTTTTAGAAAAAAACAAACTACTTCTTTAAATTTGCATTAGAATAATTTTTTATAATCACTCTCTGGAGAATATAATGGCTATCGAATTACCCGCACTACCATATGCAATGGATGCACTTGCACCACATATTTCACAAGAAACTTTAGAGTTTCACTATGGTAAGCACCACAACACGTATGTTGTAAAATTAAACGGTCTTATCGAAGGTACTGATTTCGAAGGAAAGTCTTTAGAAGATATCGTTAAATCATCTTCTGCAGGTGTTTTCAATAATGCTGCACAGATTTGGAACCATACTTTTTACTGGAATAGCTTAAGCCCTAACGGCGGCGGCGAGCCAACAGGTGCATTAGCAGACGCTATTAATGCAAACTTTGGTTCATTTGCAGAATTTAAAGCAAAATTCACTGATAGCGCTATCAATAACTTTGGTTCTAGCTGGACTTGGTTAGTGAAAAACGCTGACGGCAGCCTTGCTATCGTTAATACTTCAAATGCAGCTACACCATTAACTGATGAAGGTGTTACACCACTGATCACAGTAGATTTATGGGAACATGCTTACTACATTGATTACCGTAACCTTCGCCCAAGCTACATGGAAGGTTTTTGGGCACTAGCTAACTGGGATTTTGCGGCGGCAAACTTCGCTTAATATTGCTTATGTAGTGTAATTCTACTTTTAAAAGCCAGAATTTTTTTCTGGCTTTTTTTTGTCCTAAATTTCAACCGTTGGACATTTAATTAAAATGTAAATTCAATAACATAACTTCATCTTGAACAATATTTTTTGACAATTTCTTTACTATTATTTAACCAATTCTAAAATTTACATCTAAACTTAAAGTGATAATAGGTAAAAGGCGGTCTAATTATTATATCGAGCTTGATAAGTCACATTTCTCGTATGATCTAATTATCAGCTCAGTCAGAACGAATTATTTTCTGGAGGCGGTTATGAGCATATTCCAACATTTCCAATCACGCTACGATGAGGCACAAGAAGAGTGCTATTCAATACAAGACTTCCTTAGTTTATGTCGCAATGACCCCATGACTTACGCAAGTGCCGCGCAACGTTTATTAAAGGCCATTGGTCAGCCAGAAATGATAGATACCTCGAATGAACCGTGTTTAAGCCGAATTTTCTCCAATCGCGTCATTGCCCGCTACCCAGCATTTAAAGAATTCTATGGCATGGAGGAAGCAATAGAGCAAATTGTTGCTTATTTAACTCACGCCTCACAGGGCTTAGAAGAACAGAAACAAATTCTTTATTTACTCGGCCCTGTTGGCGGTGGGAAATCGTCATTGGCTGAAAAATTAAAAGCCTTAATCCAGCAAGAGCCCATTTATGTGCTGAGTGCGAACGGCGAGCGCAGTCCGGTCAACGATCATCCCTTTTGCTTATTTGATGCTCATACTGACGGTAAAATTTTGCAACAAGAATACAATATTCCAGGCCGATACCTCAGTACTATCATGTCACCTTGGATCGCAAAGCGTTTGCATGAATTCAAAGGCGATATCAGCAAATTTGAAGTGATAAAAATTTACCCTTCTATTCTTGACCAAATTGCGGTCGCTAAAACCGAGCCTGGCGATGATAACAACCAAGATATTTCAGCCTTAGTAGGTAAAGTAGACATTCGTCAATTAGAGCATTTTGCCCAAAACGATCCTGACGCCTACAGCTATTCAGGTGCGTTATGTCGAGCCAACCAAGGATTAATGGAGTTTGTTGAAATGTTCAAAGCACCGATCAAGGTGCTACACCCTCTGCTAACGGCAACACAAGAAGGTAACTACAATCCTACCGAAGGGCTTTCTGCTCTGCCATTTAATGGCATATTATTGGCGCATTCCAATGAGTCTGAATGGCAAGCCTTTAGAAATAATAAAAATAATGAAGCATTTTTAGATCGGGTTTATATTGTTAAAGTCCCCTACTGTATGCGAGTGTCAGAAGAAGTTAAAATTTATCAAAAACTACTCACCAATAGTGAGTTGAATAATGCTCAATGCGCACCAGACACCTTAGAAACCTTAGCGCAATTCTCGGTGCTGTCACGCTTAAAAGATCCCGAAAACTCTAGTATCTATTCTAAAATGCGTGTCTACGACGGTGAGAGTTTAAAAGATACCGATCCGAAAGCAAAGTCCTATCAAGAGTATAGAGACTATGCCGGTATCGACGAAGGTATGTCAGGACTTTCGACACGCTTTGCCTTTAAAATTTTATCCCGTGTGTTCAATTTCGATCATTTAGAAGTTGCGGCAAATCCGGTACATTTATTTTATGTCCTTGAACAACAGATAGAGCGAGAACAATTGCCTAACGAAGTCAGTGCTCGTTATTTAGAATTTATTAAAGGTTACTTATCTCCGCAATATATTGAGTTTATCGGTAAAGAAATTCAGACCGCCTATTTAGAGTCTTATTCTGAATATGGCCAAAATATTTTTGATCGCTATGTGATTTATGCTGATTTTTGGATCCAAGACCAAGAATACCGTGATGCTGAAACCGGACAATTGTTTGACCGCGAAGCACTTAACAATGAATTAGAGAAAATAGAGAAACCTGCTGGGATTAGTAATCCAAAAGATTTCAGAAATGAAATTGTCAATTTCGTCTTGCGTGCTAAAGCCAATAATAACGGTAAAAATCCCTTATGGACCAGCTACGAAAAACTGCGTACGGTTATCGAGAAAAAAATGTTCTCAAATACTGAAGACTTATTACCGGTTATTTCCTTTAACACTAAAACATCCAACGACGATCAACAAAAACATGATGACTTTGTTGAACGTATGATGACCAAAGGCTACACAAAAAAACAAGTCAGATTGCTTTCTGAATGGTATTTACGGGTAAGAAAATCATCTTAGCTAGTACTTAGCCCCCGTCATGGCTAAGCTAGGAGCATGTATGAGCAACTTTATCGATAGGCGCTTAAATAGTAAAAACAAAAGCACGGTCAACCGTCAGCGCTTTATCAGGCGCTATAAAAGCCAAATTAAGAAAGCGGTTTCTGAAGCCGTGAATAAGCGTGGTGTAACCGATATTACCAGTGGTGAAAATATTACCATTACTAAAAAAGATTTAACTGAGCCCATTTTTCATCAAGGTACTGGTGGAATTAAGGATCGTGTTCACCCAGGTAATGACCAATTTACCACCGGCGAACGTATTGCCCGTCCTCCTCAGCAGCAAGGCCAAGGCGGCGGACAAGGTGATGCCAGTGATTCAGGTGAAGGCAATGATGATTTTGTTTTTTCTATTTCCAAAGATGAATACCTAAATTTACTTTTTGAAGACCTGGAGCTACCAAATCTAGAAGAAAATCAGTTAGATAAGATGACTAATTATAAAACTGTACGCTCGGGTTATTGTCCAAAAGGCGTTATATCAAATATTGATATTGTAAAATCATTACAAGGTTCAATAGCACGCAGAATTGCCATGACAGCAGATAAGCGACGTCAACTTAAAGCCTTAGAAGAAGCGTTAATATTATTAGAGCAAGATCGACACGAAAACACACGTGAGAAAAACAAACTGAAAAAGAATATTGATATCATTAAAGATAAAATTAATAGAGTCCCTTTTATTGACTCGTTTGATTTACGTTATCGCAATTACGCTAAACAGGCGGTACCCACTTCCAAAGCGGTAATGTTCTGCTTAATGGATGTATCCGGTTCAATGGATCAAGCAACGAAAGATATAGCCAAGCGTTTTTATATTCTTTTATATCTGTTTTTAACCCGTACTTATGAAACTATTGACGTGGTCTATATTCGTCATCATACCAAAGCAAAAGAAGTTGACGAGCATGAGTTCTTTTATTCGCCAGAAACTGGGGGCACTATCGCATCAAGTGCGTTAGAGCTGATGCTTGAGATTATAGCCCAACGCTACAATGAAAAAGAATGGAATCTTTATGGCGCTCAGGTCTCTGACGGCGATAATTGGACTGATGACTCACCGCGTTGCCAACAATTAATGCGCGAGCATATCCTACCGAAAACGCGCTACTTTAGTTATATCGAAATTAGCCAGCGTGCACATCAAAGTCTTTGGCAGCAATATGCGCAAATTGCTGATCACAATGATGCCTTCTCAATTGAGCACATTAAAACACTAGAAGATATTTACCCGGTGTTTAGAGCATTGTTTAAGAAGAAGAATATCCAGACAGCCTAACACTTTTCAATAGATTGGAGGTTTTATGACTAAGCGTAAAGCACTTAACGATGACAGTGACTGGACATTTGCCAAACTTGAATTGTACCAAACTGAAATTGCTCGGGTCGCGCAACATTATCGTTTGGATACTTACGCCAATCAAATTGAAGTGATCACTGCCGAGCAAATGATGGACGCATACGCAAGTGTCGGTATGCCTATTGGTTACAATCATTGGACCTTTGGCAAAAAATTCATTCAAACTGAGCAAAACTATAAACGCGGACAAATGGGCTTAGCGTATGAGATCGTCATAAACTCAGACCCATGTATTTCATACTTAATGGAAGAAAACTCTATCACCATGCAAGCACTGGTTATGGCGCATGCTTGCTATGGACATAACTCATTTTTTAAAGGCAATTATTTATTTAAATCATGGACCGATGCGAGCTCAATTATTGACTACTTATTATTTGCCAAAAAATATATTGCTGACTGCGAACATAAGCATGGTATTGAAGATGTTGAAACTTGTCTTGATGCCTGTCATGCCTTAATGAACCATGGTGTTGATCGTTATAAAAGACCACAAAAGATATCAATTGAAGCAGAAATAAAACGCCAGAAAGAACGAGAGTCTTATCTACAATCACAAGTCAATCTCCTGTGGCGAACGACTGCCAATAGTACCTGTGAAAGCAAAGCCAGAAAAGCGCAATTTCCGTCAGAGCCGCAGGAGAACCTGCTTTATTTTATCGAAAAAAATGCCCCCTTATTAAAACCTTGGCAACGGGAGTTAGTACGTATTGTACGGAAAATATCACAGTATTTTTATCCGCAAAAGCAAACTCAAGTGATGAATGAGGGTTGGGCTTGCTTTTGGCACTACACCATTTTAAATCATTTATACGATGAAGGTTTAGTGACAGATAAATTTATGCTCGAGTTTTTGCATAATCATACTAATGTTGTCGCGCAAGTTGAATATAATAGTCGTTACTATTCAGGGATAAACCCCTATGCGCTCGGCTTTAATATGTTTATCGATATTCGAAGAATATGTGAAAACCCAAGTGAGGAAGATAAAATTTGGTTTCCTGAAATAGCGGGCAGTAATTGGCTAGATACTGTGCATTTTGCCATGGAGAACTTCAAAGATGAAAGCTTTATCAGTCAATTTTTATCACCAAAATTAATGCGTGACTTCAAACTATTCCATTTACATGATGACAGTGATAAAAACTACATTGAAGTGGGAGCTATTCATAATAAAAGTGGCTATCAGAAAATTCGCACTATGTTATCTGAACAATATAATTTAAGTAATATAGAAGCGAATATTCAAATCATTAATGCCGATATTAGTGGCGACCGTTCATTAACGCTACGCTATATCCCACATCAGCAAGTAAACTTAGCTGACTCTAAAGATGAAGTCTTGAAGCACCTGTATTACCTGTGGAAATTTGAGGTAAAACTACTACAAGAAGATAAGCAAGGCGTCGACCAAATCATTGCTCAATGCCCAAAGCCCGATGAATTGACGAAAAAAAAGGCAACTATTTAGTTGCCTTGTTTGCTTGACAGTATAACGTCAACATTGGCTCATTAACTATTCAGCAAGCTCTTTTAATACTTCATCTTTTAATTCAAGCCAAAGTTTACCTGACTCTACACCGTACTTTCTCACCGCAAATACCGACTCATCAAATTGACCGGCTTTAGCGAGTTCGATAAGGTTTTTATAGTAGATACGGGTGATTTCACGTCCACGTGGATGGGCAAAATACAAACTACCTAAGCGTGAGTATAAGCCTCTAAAGCCGTTTAAAATCAACAAATAAATAGAATTTCCTGATGCAACAACCAATTCCTTATTGAGTTTATAATCAAATTCTGCAAAAGCTTCACCATTATCTTCTACATCTTCAATTGCTGATAATAGCTCAATAGTTTTTTCAGGATTATTTTTAATCGCACCACGGACATAGATAGCACTAATATTGGTACGTGCTGACATTAAGTTATCAACTAAGTCCGGGATGCCTTCTTGATCAAGTTGCGCTAAGGTTTCAAGGATATTAAGGCTAGAGGTTTCCCAAAAATTATTCACTTTAGTCGGCTTACCATGTTTAATAGTTAACCAGCCATCACGTGCTAATCGCTGCAACACTTCTCTTAACGTCGTTCTTGTGACACCTATCAGTTCTGACAATTCACGTTCAGCGGGTAATATAGTACCCGGTGGAAATCCACCATTCCAAATAGATTCAACAATATACTGCTCGGCAAATCCTGCTGGACTGTGCGCTTTTATGACCATGTGGCTCCACATCGCTTGGGTTGACTATAATTGAAACTGATTGTACCAGAACAAGCAATTGACACAAGCGCAATAAAATCCAGACATTTTTGTGACCGCAGTCACTTAAGTTGAGAATTTAAGGCTAGCTATGTATTACGCAATGAATACTGTAGCATTTTTTATTGTTCTGACATTAACGGATGATTATTTTCTCTATAGCTATCTTTTTTTATTTTAAATAAGCGGTGATTTATAGCTCCTTAGTGTAAAAAATATCGGAAATAAAATAACTAATATCGGGATAGATGATGGGTTGCTTAGCTCTTATCTATATTTTACAAATGGAACTGACAGTATTGCATTCATGATGTACTCACCCTATTCTCACTATACATGGCGATCAAGGTAAATACGGTCGTATTACTTGCCCTAATTTTATCACTGAAAATACCACTGGTTATACAGAAAATTTGATTGTCCAAGATTGTGGTCATGTAGCTTACAACAAGAAACCTATGAAAATTATTAATACTATAGATAATTTATAAAACAGTAAGTCATTAAGTACCTCGACACTATGAAATATAAGTATAAGTAATATCTAACGTTTTACGATGTGAACCTTGCTTATAGCAAACCGATTAAGTTTGTTCTCTCTCAGCGCTTACCAGCAGTTTGAGAACAACGATCATTTTTTGAATATCATTATTCTATATGAAGGAAATTATCGGCAGTTATCAAATCTCTGATAAGCCAAGCCTCATTAATTATCCCTAGTAACGCTGTCAATTCACTATCAGACCTCAGTGATTAGCTCTTGAGCTTTAAAGTATCAGCTTTTTAGTCAACTGAAAGTAAAGCGAACTTGACATTAACTATACATTAAACTAACCTAATAAAAGTAAAGTAAACTTAACTTTTAGTAAAGTAACACATACAAGGAGTGATGGTAATGACAGCAGATAATAATGATGTAGGTAATAAGCCCACGGATAAATCAACTGCATGGCAACTGAAAAATAAAAGCAATACCGTAACCTTAGGATTTTGGACCGCCATTTGGGTGCTCAGGATGGCGATAACTAACTTTGGCCCGCATTTTATTTGGGATTCGGATACAAGCTTAACGATAGGCGCAGTAGTGATCAACCTAGTGCTAGGTTTAAAAATGGTCGCCGCTAATATACAACATATAAAAGGTTTAGATGAGATGCAGCAACGCATACAACTAAATGCTATGGGAATAACTTTGGGCCTGAGTTTAGTGGTGGGTTTAACCTATTCAAATTTAGATGTATTACACCTAATCAGCTTCCATGCAGAGATTTCTCATTTAGTTATATTTATGAGCTTAACCTATTTAACCGCAACTTTTATTGGCAATAGAAAATACCAATGAAAAATAAACTTAAAATACTGCGCGCTGAAAGAGATTGGACACAAGCACAACTTGCAGATACATTAGAGGTTTCTCGTCAAACCATTAATGCTATCGAAAAAGGTAAATTCGACCCCAGTTTACCACTCGCTTTTAAAGTAGCAAGGTTATTCAAAATGCCTATCGAAGACATCTTTCAAGATGAACTTTAGGGCAGTAAAAAATTAATTAACCTGAAAAATACGACAGACAGATAAATCACCATAAAGGCTTGAGCAAAGTTTGAGTCTTTACTTCATGTATTTATTGCCCAATAAATACTTATCATGAAAATTGCTCTCAACCTTTGCGCTAAATCCTGCACAAAACACCATTAACGATAGTTAAATTATCAGTAATCGTAGTCGTAGCCTGTTTAGTTGTGCTAAAAGCTCTATAATCCCTGCTATATTTGACAAAAAATCATAGGGTAAGAATGAATACTAAGATATATAAACACGTACATGCTTTAGCTAAAGACTTATTGCAAGCTTCTGTTAGAAAAAACCAAGCTAATTTTGATGAGTACTACCGAGAGTTACAGCAAGTTTGCGAGGATAATGAAGATACTGATAAAGACCATCCCGTGCAATGGGAAACACTCGCTGACTTTACTGACGATTTAAGCTTAGCAATTACCATTTACGAAAAAGCCTTAGTAAAAGCCCAAGCAATTAACTCAAAAGACTTTCTTTCATCAATTGCGTTTGCCATAGCATCGCTACAAGTTGAATTAGGTGATAAAGAAAGTGCTATTAACCACTTAGAAAGCGCTAAAATCAACAGCAATAAAATTGCAGATAAAGATTTAAAAGCTGAAATAGATGATTTATTAACCGCATTAAAAAACACCTAATCTTAAACTAGCTAACACTTAATAACACAGCCTTAATTTTTATTAACAACGTTATTATATATTTATGCCGTAAATATACCTTGAAAGACAATAAACGACTAGCATAAATTACTTGTGCTAGCGACGTAAATTTCCAAATAAAAGCTCTCTCGGTTAGGGGGCTGAGCTTTTACTTTAGTCTCTGCTATGAGCTAATTTTTGAGCTAACAAGGCGAAAAGTGTGCAATGTAATTAGCTACTTTAACAATTTCCAATGATGTTAGGTTGAAAATTAGCCATAGCCCATTGAGGGGCTTGAAAAAGCGTCAATCTTTGTTGGCTACAGGAGGCAGGTCTTAGCGTGAGCAGGACGCGGTAAGCTGTGCTTAATATGCATTGGGTGCAAGCAACCATTATATTAAGCGCCTCAATTGCCAACTTTTTCAAGTGCAACAGAGCTATAAAGTGCAAGATCAACAGCCCCTAACATTATTGCCCTTAAGTGCTTTAAATTTAGCGCCGAATTAACTTATGCTTTGTAAAAACAGTCAGTTAACTCAATAGTTATTAACCTAACAATTTACCTAAACCTGCCGTTAATACTTGCTTCGCTTGTTGCCCTTGCTCAGTGTCTAAATAAGTTTGTGCTGTAGAAATAAAACTAGTGATCATTTCTGGTTTTAAGCCTAAAGCTTCAAATTGCTTTTTCACTTTATTGATCGACTTTAATGAATCACTGTATTGCGAAGCTTTATCAAGTAAGCCACCTAAACCAGCACTAGAGTCTGAGCCTGAATCAAGTTTACTGGTATCTGGCATTTGCCCTATCAGCCCTTCCACGCCAGGTACCGCTTTAGCTAATTGACTAAACTGCTCAACTGATACATTGTTTTTCACATAATTAAAAATAGCCCCCATACCACCAGATGCCTGATCAGCGTTAACATCTAAAGAGCTTGTAAGCATATTAACTAGGCCATCAGTATTTGGTATAGTAGAGGTTTTCGCTTCAACTGTTTGCTCTGTTTTATCACCTAAACCAACCAGGTTTTTTAAACTATCAAACCAACTTGTTTCTTGTGCAATAGCAGATGTACTTAACGTTGAGATGGTCAATAGAACAATTAATTTTTTCATAATGATTTCCGTAGATTTTAATAAAGTATTATTTTGTTAAAGCAAGTGTACAACATTTAACAAATTTGTCGGCATTGCTTTATAAGCTTTATTTGCCAACAGTTTACCAGAGAAGTTAAATCAAGACTTATCACCCTATCATTTAGGTGTATAATATCGAGTAAGTAAGTTAGTTCAACTAAGCCAAACGAGTTAATAATGAGTCAAGAAAACCAACAATTAAACAACCCCTTACACGGATTAAAGCTAGACATATTACTAAACGAATTAGTCACCCATTATGGCTTTGATATTTTGGCAGAGTACACTCGAATCAAGTGCTTCAAGAATAATCCGAGTATGGTGTCAAGCATAAAGTTTTTGCGAAAAACTGACTGGGCAAGAGAAACACTTGAGCGTTTCTATCTTTACAGTTTTAAAAATCTGCCTGAACCTGGTGACGACGAATTTGAGATCCCACCTCGCCTGCGCGTAATTCCATTACATATTAAAGCCAAAGAACCCAAAGTATTGGTAAAAGGTGAAGCGATTGTACCGTTAAGCAAAGATAGCTTTAAAGAAACACATCGCTCTAAACCTGAACATAAAAAGTCATATAAAAAAGATAATAGCCATGAAGGTAAAAGCCCGAGAGACAATAATGGTACTAACGAGCATAAACTGTTTGACCCTTATGCTGATGCCCCTCGTTAATCGCTATTTATTATGTTAATTAAAAAAGCCTAAACAATACATGTCACTTAGTGATTTCACCTTACACATCAAGAGCTTGAAGTAACAACTAAAGCTTAAAGCGGGCAACTGAAGCCGTTAACGAGTCCGCTAATTTATTGACCTCATCACTTCGGTTAGATAAGTCTTGAGACTCTGCCGCGTTATGAGTTGCCGCGTCTGCGGCTTCGCTCATTGTTGCTTCAATATCTTGGCTAAAGCCAAGTTGTTCATTAGAGGCAACACTAATGCTTTTACTCATTTCATCTATAGTATGCAACGCGCTTTCAATTTGTTTAATCGCATTACTCAATTCTTGACTTTGTGATACACACTCAGCAGCTTGATTTTGTCCTTGTGAAATTGCCGACTCAGCGATTTGGGTTTCTTTTTGCAGTGCATCAATCATATGTTGAATTTCAGCCGTTGATGCTTGTGTACGTGACGCTAATGATCTCACTTCATCGGCCACTACGGCAAAGCCTCGACCATGTTCACCTGCCCTTGCTGCTTCAATTGCCGCATTTAATGCTAATAAGTTGGTCTGATCTGCGATACTACCAATGGTATCCAAAATACCGCCAATACTATCACTGTGTTTACTTAATCGAGACATTACTTCAACTGAGTCACTTAAACGGCTTGATAAAGATACAATACGATTACTGTTATCATCAGCAATTGAGCGCACTTCAAAACTGTGTTTCGAAGCTTCTGAAACATTATTAGCGGTTAAGTTTGCTTCATCGGTAACACTAGATGAGCTAAGGAACATTTTTTCAGCAATTTGTTTGGCATTGGTCACTCGAGCAATTTGTGCTGAAGTAGATTGCGCAATACGGTGACTTTGCTCACTCGTTACTTTGGCTGATTCATCGAGCGAATAAGCATTTTGACTAATATTTTTTAGCAGTGATGTTAAATCATCACTAAGCTTATTGATGTTCTTAAATAAGTCACCAAATTCATCTTGATTTTTGATGGTTAATCTTTGCGTTAAGTCACCTTGTGCAATCAAAGCCAAGGACTTATTGGCATTTCTTAATGGTCCTAGCATAGCTCGAGTTGTTACCACACCAATAAAAGTCGCTAAAGCGAGAAAAATAACCGCCATATAGATAGCGAGATTTTCTCCAGTCGCAACTTTAGCTTTCGTTGTCAGTTGTAGCTCATCAAAACGTGCTTCTGCAAGTGATAACAACAAAGTTAGCTGTTGGTATGTCGCATTAAAACTAGCCACGGAACCTTTATAGGCATCATTAGCGTTAATAGCATCATTAAGCGCCTGTTGTTTTTGCTGATATAACTTTCCTGGTTCAACCAACAAGTCATTTAACACGGCAAAATTAATCGAAAAATCTTCAAGTAATGCCTTATCTTCAATACCATCAAAGAGCTGATGCATAAAATCAAAATTATTTTTTGCATTAGTCACTAAAAAACCAACATCTTCTTTATGTTGGGCTAACACTGTAAGATCAGCAACCTGCTTTAACCCTGACATGGTATTTTTTAGGGTAAATAACATATCATCTATACGCGTGCCGTTACCAATAATATCTTCGAGCAGTTGGCCGTTACCGGGTAATTCAAGGAGCTCAAGATCAAGCATATCATTGCTCGCTTGATCACGGCTTTTATTAAACATTTGGTAGTTAACATCGAATGCTTCATTAGCCACAGCAACATTTTTTTTCGCTAAATAAAAACGTTCACTTTGAGAAACATAATTTTGATAATGAGTTTGAGCCTGCTTTAAAGCTTGCAACATTTTTGGCTGGTCCATCACTTTACTGCGTAAAATATTTACCGCTGATTGAAACTCCTGATTTAGCTGCGCATACTCCTGCTCACTTTGCAGTAAGTCGTTAGTATCTTGCTGCGTAAAGCCCAATGCGCCTACTTTCATCATATTAAGTAACTTTATTTGCAAGGCGTTACTTTGCTTTTGTACCGGTACGGCTAATAATTCAACATTACTATTAGCCTTACTTATTTGGGTTAATGAGTTATAGAAGAAGATACTTCCTGCAACTAATAAAACTCCGATTGTCGTGAACCCCATTATTATTTTTTGTTTTATTGTTAATGGTAGGTTGTACATAGACACCTCTGAAATAAATAAGTTTTTATGCTCTCGCATATATCTTTCAATCATTTAGATTGATACATGATTATAAATAGCTAAAGCTAAATGTAAAGAGTGGTCAAACCAGATTAAATTATAGCCTGATAAAATACCCTGTTAATAATTAGAAACTAGGGGCTGTTGATCTTTCACTTTATAGCTCTGTTGCACATGAAAAAGTTGGCAATCAAGGCGCTTCATATAATATTCTCTTGCTCCAAAGGCATATTAAACAAGGCTTACCGCCCCCTGCTCACCCTAAGTACTTGCCTCCCGTAGCCAACAAAGATTGACGCTTTTTCAAGCCTCCCCCAAGGGACTATGGCTAATTTTCAACCTAACATCGTTGAAAATTATTAAAGTAGCTAACTACATTGCACACTTTTATAACCCGCTAATAACCTTGTAAAATATTATTTTTCGCATAATGACTCCCATGCCTACAACTATATACACATTTCCTTTACCAAGCTCGGTGGCTCTAAATAACCTGACACTTAGAGTAAGCTAGATACGTTAATAACATCATTTCTATCCTCAGCAACATTGCTTGAATAAATCTAAGTATTTAACCTCAGTCAGGGTTAATTGACTTTATAACCAGTTGATTCATCGCGTTATTGGCTAAATCATTTACAAGTTATCTTTAAGTAAAAGATTAACAAAGTCTCGATGATGAAATTTAGCTGCTTAGCAAGGCACTTATACCAAGCAATAGCGAGCTATTGGCCGTAAAAGTAACGCTGATATGCGCTTAAATAGCCTGGTTGAGTAAAGTAGCTTAACCCGAACTGGGGTTATTTAATGTTTATCTAGAACTAAAAACCGTCAGTGCTGACTAATAAGCTTAAATTATTCAGATATGCTACAAGCTTATACCGTATTAGTATTCTGCGCCTGCTTATGGTCATCATTTCGATAAAGTACCCTGAGTAGACATTATCTTGTAAAAAACAGATGACAACATTAATCATTTCTTACTATATTTATTTTGAAATATAAAGGTGAGTTAATTTTTAAATTTTTACAGCTAAATTTGATCTAGCTTATTAAACTGCAATTTAACCTAATAGAGTTGTTTTTCATTGCTACTGATATTAAATGTGACATATTTACAATAGCAAGGTTTGGGCTTAAACTGCTGAACAGTCATAAATTTATATAAAAATAATAGTTACATAAAAATAATAGTTACATAAAAATAAACATTAGCGGCTATTGACCTTTCATGGTTAAAATTCATTCAATTATTCTTGAAAGCTCAACAGCTGCTGACCCTAGCTCTTAAAATTTTTTAAAAGGTTCATTATGCAGCAATCATTTATGAGTGCGTTTTATAAAAACTTTCTCGGCAATTCGCCTGAGTGGTACAAACTCGCAATAATTTCATTTTTAATTATCAATCCAATACTATTTTTCGCTGTTGACCCTTATATAGCTGGTTGGGCATTGGTTATTGAATTTATCTTCACTTTAGCCATGGCACTTAAATGTTATCCATTGCAACCTGGTGGTTTGTTAGCTATTGAAGCTGTCGCTATTGGTATGACAAGTCCCAATCAAGTCATGCATGAAATGGTCCTCAACTTTGAAGTAATTTTGTTATTAATCTTCATGGTTGCTGGTATTTACTTTATGAAGAGTTTATTACTATTTTTATTCACAAAAATAGTCACTAAAGTTCGCTCTAAAATAATGGTTTCTTTGCTATTTTGTTTTTCAGGTGCTTTTCTATCGGCATTTTTAGATGCCTTAACCGTTATTGCCGTTATCATTAGTGTTGCCGTCGGTTTTTACTCGGTTTACCACAAAGTAGCTTCAGGTAAAGAAGTGCTTGTTGACCATGATCATGACCATACCACTGATGCCGAATTAGCTGAGTATTCACGTTCTGACTTAGAGCAGTTTCGTGGCTACTTGCGTAATTTGATGATGCATGCCGGTGTTGGTACCGCATTAGGTGGTGTTTGTACTATCGTTGGCGAACCACAAAACTTAGTTATTGGTCAACAAGCCGGTTGGGATTTCCTTGAATTCGCTATCCGTATGTCACCAGTAACCATTCCAGTATTTATTTCTGGTATGTTGACTTGTGTACTTTTAGAAAAACTAAAATGGTTTGGCTACGGCGTTGCTTTACCTGAAAACGTTTATAATGTTTTAAACGAATATGATATCACCGAAAGTGAAAAACGTAACAAACTCGACAACGTCAAACTTGTTATCCAAGGTGTCATTGCTGTCTGGTTAATTGTCGGTCTAGCTCTGCATTTAGCGCCTGTCGGCATGATTGGTTTATCCGTTATCATCCTCGCAACAGCTTTTACCGGTATCACTGAAGAACACAAAATTGGCCATGCCTTTGAAGAAGCTTTACCTTTTACTGCCTTACTTGCGGTATTCTTTGCCGTTGTGGCGGTAATTGTTGATCAATCTTTATTTACCCCAGTAATCACTTGGGTATTAACGTTTGAAGGTAACATGCAATTAGTGATGTTTTACCTAGCAAATGGCTTATTATCTATGGTCAGTGACAATGTATTTGTTGGCACGGTATACATTACAGAAATTCAAAAAGCATTAACTGCTGGACAGATAACTCGTGATCAATTCGATTTACTTGCTGTTGCCATTAACACCGGTACTAACTTACCAAGTGTCGCAACACCAAATGGTCAAGCTGCTTTCTTATTCTTATTAACCTCAGCATTAGCGCCATTAATTCGTTTGTCTTATGGCCGTATGGTTATTATGGCTCTACCATATACTATCGTGTTAACCCTTGTTGGTTTACTTTCTATTTCAACAGGTCAGCTAACCAAGTTTACTCAGTCATTTTATGATTCGAATCTTATTCAGCACCACAGTACTAAGCCGACAACTGAAGCGCCTAGTGGACACTAATACGATTTATATCAACAATAAGCTGATATAAAATCAAATAAAAGCGCCCTTGTGGCGCTTTTTGATTATTGTTAGCATGTATAAAATAACTAATAACAATTACTCAGTCATAGGTGACATTCCGTGAATTTTTTAAGCCAATTACCTCTTAATCAACGTGCATGGCAGTTACTTGCTGTTAGTGCCTTATGTTTTGAATTAATCGCACTCTACTTTCAATATGTTATGGGGCTTGAACCGTGCATTATGTGCATTTATCAACGTACCGCGATTTGGGCAATATTCTTAGCTGGTGTGGTAGGAGCATTAGGCTGCCAATTTATATTAATGCGTATTGTTGCTTATGGTTTGTGGGCAACGGGGGCTGTCTGGGGACTCATGCTTGCTTTAGAGCATGTCGATATGCAATCAACAACCATGTCATTCTTATTCAGTTGTGAATATATTCCAAACTTCCCAACTTGGGCACCATTACATCAATGGCTACCGGCTTTATTTGAAGCAACTGGTGATTGTGGTGATATTAAATGGCAATTTTTAGGCTTTACCATGCCACAAGTTATGGTCTTAATATTTGGGTTTTATAGTGCAGTATTTACTATTGCTTTATTGGTCCGCTTGCAAAAACAAAGAAAGCTTTAATTACCTTATTGATATAACCAATACTTTTGAGCATTGGTTATATCAACTAAGTAAAACTCGGTATTTAATGCGAGCAATAACTAAAATAACAATAACAATGTAAATGAAATATAATATTAACCTAACTTAGCTTGCTTCGATTAACCACATTCTACAGGCAAATATTCGCGACGTTTATAGCATAAACATTAGCGGTAAGAATTAAGTACTTCACTCGCTGTCTTCCATGCGACATCTTGCTTTAATGCTGGCCAAGCATTCGTTTTATTTGTTGTTTTTAATAAATTATTCAATCGTTGATCTGAAGTTAATGAAACTGAAATATTGGCATTATCAAGTACATCAATACACCCCTTTCGGTTGTTACATAACAATAACATGTCACAACCGGCAGATTGTGCCGCTTCAGCACGTTCAATAAAGCCGCCAACACTTGCTGCCCCTTGCATGGACAAATCATCACTGAAAATAACGCCATTAAAGCCTAATTGTTGACGTAAAATATTTTGCAGCCAATGATGTGAAAAACCAACGGCTTGACTATCAACATCAGGAAAAATAACATGTGCTGGCATAAGTGCGTCCACCTTATCTCTGGCAATAAGTTGTTTAAATGGCATTAAATCTTGTTGAAAAATTTCAGCTGTTGAGCGTTTATCGATGGGTAAGTCAATGTGAGAGTCAGCTTTCACGCTGCCATGACCCGGGAAGTGCTTACCAGTAGCTTTCATGCCAACCTGATGTAAACCACAGATAAAAGCATCAGCTAATTCAGTCACATAGTCAGATTGCTGATGAAAAGCACGATCACCAATAACATCACTAATATTATTAATATCCAAAACCGGTGCAAAGCTAATATCAATACCGACAGCCTGTACTTCTAATGCCATTAATATCGCACTTTGTTTCGCAAGCTCTTTTGCTAAAACTAAGTTTTGCTCAGCCATTTGCCATAACTGTCCCATGGCGGGGATCACAGAAAAGCCATCACGAAAGCGTTGTACACGGCCACCTTCATGATCAACAGCAATTAATATCGATTTCTTAGCTGCTATACGAACTTGTTGACTTAACTGCGTAATTTGCTCAGGTGATTGATAGTTTCTGGTAAAAAATATTAATCCACCGACCAGTGGATGTTGAATGATTTCTTTATCTTCTTGAGACAATGATGTGCCTTGCACATCAAGCATGACTGGACCCATAGCAACACTTTAAAAAATTATAATATGGCTACTCTACCTAAATAACATCAATAAACAAAGACACTTATTACCAAAAATATTAAGTATTTATTGATAATAGTGACTTTATTAACTAAGTATTGGCATAGGTGCACCAACACCTGCGGCAACATAGGGAATAACATTACGAATAACATCAGATATTTGTAAGTTACGTTCAAAATCACTTTTAGCAATATCGATTAAAGCATCGCTTGAGGACATGGTAAATACCACGGTTCCCATGGTAAAATGTAATCGCCAAAACATCTCCTCAGCAGTCAACTCAGGGTAGGCCTTTTGTACCGCTAGAACAAAGTTATCAATAACCTCAGGATATTGCGTGGTTAAAAACCAACGTAAAAAGCCCTGACTGTCAGTATAACCTCGACCTAAAAGCTGTAAGAAATTACTAGTACCATTATCTTTAAATTCATTTAATGATAATAACGGATCAATAAAAGCAGAAAATACATCAATCAAACTTGGCGAGTCAGTATCACAAACCTGTGTTAAGGCAAGCTCTAAACGTGGAGATAGCTCGTTCATATAACGAGACATTACGGCTTTAATTAATTCTTTCTTTGAACCAAAGTGATAATTAACCGCCGCTAAGTTCACTTCTGCTTGACTGGTTATTTCACGTAAAGATGTGCCGTTAAAACCTTTATCTGCAAACAAATTCTCTGCAGCATCTAATATTTTATTCTTCGTACTCATGGATAAATAACGCCGTAGTGCTAGTGTAAGCAATAAAATTAATACAGGCAGTTTAAACAAGCGTTTAAAATAACGCAACTAGCATTAAAGCCATATACCAACAAAAACTAAATATGCTAGCACTGCTTGCAAACACTTAACCTGCAAACAAAGTAGAAATGCAGCACAAATTATCTTATTCCCTCTCAACGTTTAGACAGCTAATGCTTCAGTTTTGCTGCGCTTTTTATTTATTTTTACTGTGCAAAATTTATTCTGAGTCTTTTGCCAAAATTTCCCATGACAACCGCAGGTATTTCATTAAATTTATTACAAATAGTTACCTAATCAACACAGTAAAAAACAATCAACAGCGTTATTATTAGTTCAACTTTTCATCCCCCCCAAATTTGAAAAGTTATTTTGGTATCTTCTCTAGGATAGTTTAACGGCTCAGCTTTTATCGTTGAGCTTTTTTTTGTCAAAAATTTATCTCCCTGTCCCATTACAAACTGTTACAGAATCATGACAGTTAAAAACAGCCTACTTAGCTATTATAATCATGCGTTTCAAGAAGAGACTCTTGAAATGCAAGTTTCATACTTTCCCTAGTATATTTTATATGATGGCTCAGCAACCCTTTCGCTGAGCTTTTTTTTGCCTAAAATTTGTCAACCATCATTAAACCAAAACATCAAAAGCCAATACTGTTGCCAATAACCTCATCTCAATCTAAACTAGCCAAGAGCTTTTATTATACCAATTCTCGTCAGTTTGTTAGCTGTTCATCGATGAGCGAGGACAAACAAAATTACTTAAAAATAGTATTCTATGTTTAAGTAATGGTATTACGTTAACAAAAGCGCAAATTTGGCGCTAACAAAAACAATAACGGATATTTATGAAATCAACATTTAAATTAACTACAGTAGCTATTTTAGTTGCCGCAAGTCTAAGTGCTTGTAATGGTGATAACACCGCAAAAAATGATGAAAAATCTGCCAGCGTAGCAAGCCAAGCATTAACGGCTCAAGACGCTGAAAAATTCTTGGCTACTACCGCAACAGAGATGGTGCAATTGAACCTTGAGGGAAGTCGTGCCGCTTGGATAAATTCA
The DNA here is from genome assembly GCF_024585285.1 of Colwellia sp. M166. NCBI lineage: Bacteria > Pseudomonadati > Pseudomonadota > Gammaproteobacteria > Alteromonadales > Colwelliaceae > Colwellia > Colwellia sp. M166. Next base: position 4,586,601 of record NZ_CP040755.1, on the reverse strand, counting down.
AACTTCATTACTGAAGATACTTCGGCACTTGCTGCCGCAGCCGATCAAAAATCAACGGAAGCTGGTGTTAGATTTGCCATGGCCGCCGCTAAATTTGATCATGTTGATGTTAGTGCAGATCAACGCCGAAAACTCAATATTTTAAAGCAAAGCTTAGTTATGCCAGCACCGCAAGATTCCACTAAATCAGCAGAGCTAGCGAAAATAGGCGCTGAATTAAATAGCATGTACGGTAAAGGCAATTACACCACTAAAGACGGTGAAACCTTAAGCCTAGGTCAAATGACCGCTAAAATGGCAACATCTCGTGACTACGACGAACTATTGGAGATGTGGCAAGGCTGGCGCACCATCAGTCCAGAAATGAAACCATTGTATATTCGACAAGCGGAGCTTGGTAACGAAGGCGCACAAGGTTTAGGTTACCCTGATTTAGGTGCTATGTGGCGTTCTAACTATGATATGCCTGCTGATGAATTTGCCAAAGAACTTGACCGCTTATGGGGACAAGTTAAACCATTATATGACGATTTACATTGTTATGTTCGCTCTGAATTAGGCGAAACTTACGGCGAAGACAAAGTACCACAAGACCAACCTATTCCAGCACATTTATTAGGTAATATGTGGGCACAATCGTGGGGCAACATTTATGACCTAGTAGCCCCGGAAGATGCCGATCCAGGTTACGACGTTACTCAGCAACTTGCTGCTAACAATTACGATGAAATTAAAATGGTCAAAGGCGCTGAAAGCTTCTTTACCTCGCTTGGTTTTGACGCTCTACCAGAAACATTTTGGCAACGTTCATTATTTACTAAGCCTGCAGACCGCGATGTCGTATGCCACGCGTCAGCATGGGATTTAGATGCCAAAGATGATATTCGCATTAAAATGTGTATCCAAAAAACCGGTGAAGAATTTTCAGTTATTCATCACGAACTTGGTCATAATTTTTATCAACGCGCTTACCAGAACCAACCCGTTTACTATCAAAATAGTGCTAACGACGGCTTCCATGAAGCCATTGGTGATACTATCGCTCTATCCGTTACACCTAAGTACTTAAAAGAAATTGGCTTAATTGACACTATTCCTGATGAATCAAAAGATATTGGTTTATTAATGAAAATGGCATTAGAGAAAATCGCTTTTATTCCTTTTGGCTTGATGGTTGACCAATGGCGCTGGAAAGTTTACTCCGGTGAAGTTACACCAGAAAACTACAACAAAGCTTGGTGGGAACTACGTGAGAAATATCAAGGCGTAAGCGCTCCTGTTGATCGTGACGCTAATGCTTTTGATCCAGGTGCTAAATATCATGTCCCTGGTGGTGTGCCTTACTCACGTTATTTCTTAGCACACATTCAGCAATTTGAATTTCACCGTGCCTTATGTGAAATTTCAGGTAATACCGATCCTATTCACCGTTGTTCTATCTATAACAACAAAGACGCCGGTGCAGCCTTAAATACCATGCTAGAAATGGGTTCAAGCAAACCATGGCAAGAAGCGTACAAAGTATTAACCGGTAATGAGCAAATGGATGCTACTGCTATTATTGATTACTTTGCGCCACTGCACACTTGGTTAAAAGAGAAAAACCAAGGTAAGCAATGTGGCTTCTAGCGACTTAACTTGAGTTTAAGGTGATTGATAACTTATTAATCATGAGAGCAAGATAAAATAAAAAGCCGTTAAATCAAATGATTTAACGGCTTTTTTTAATTGCTTTGCCGGCTATATGCTCAACAATCTTTACGTTCATTAGGATTAATAATGCATATTTCGATAATTTACCTAGGCGCTACTTTTAATTTTGATTAGACTAGGGGTATTAAAAATTAAAAGCATATTGTCATGGAAAAACATCAAGAATTATTAATTGCGCTAAGAAAAGTGATCAGGGCAATAGATTTGCACTCAAAGCATCTCAGCAAAACCTCTGGCTTAACCAGTCCACAATTATTGATCATGTTAGAAATAGATAAAGTTTCAGGCGTGAATTCAAGTCAAGTGGCTAAAAGTGTTAACTTAAGTGCGGCCACCGTGACCAACATTCTTGATCGGTTAGAAAATAAAAACCTGATCTCCAGAGTGCGTGACACACAAGACAAGCGTAAAGTTGGCTTATACCTCACTGACAATGGCAAAGCACTATTAGTTAAAGCGCCGCAAGCGCTACAAGAGCACTTCATTGATAAGTTTTCTAACTTAGCCCAATGGGAGCAATCTCAACTGCTGTCCTCGATGGAACGTCTATCGGAGATGATGGATGCCAATGAAATAGATGCTGCGCCATTATTAGAACTTAATGCAATGAGCGCCAGTAGTATCATTAAAACTGACGCCCCTAAGAGCTAACGTAATAAGTGTAAAAAATGTAGATGTTTATGGTATTGATCAATAATATTATTGATCACTGCCGTTTTTGACCACCCCATAATATCGTAATCCTGACCTCCTTCTTCTAAATGTACTTCCGCTCGATAATAGCTTTGTTCATCGTCATCACTTTCTGTGACAAAATCTGGCTGTGAATGTTTACGAGCTAATACCCGATAAACAAATTTCTGCTCTTCACCGTGATCAACAATTAAGCTCAAACCATTTTCATGCGAGACCAGTACACTAATTTGATTTTTTTCTAACTCTTGCGCGACAGATTCAAAAGCCGGCACAATCGTCTGGCTAATAAATTTATTAACATTAGCTTTGTTTGGATAATCAACAATATTTTTCAATCGCACTTGCCAGCTATCATTATTTTCATTACCGGCATGAGGTACAGCAGCAATAAGTTGGCTTTCCTGCTTGAAAGCTTCTACCCGTAATGCCTTAATTAAGCCGACAATTGCGAGTAATAACACAATAGCAAAAGGTAAAGCACTGGCAATTGTCATGGTTTGCAGTGCATTTAATCCACCGGCTAATAATAATATTGCCGCAACGACACCAATGCCAACAGCCCAATAAACTCGCTGCCATAACGGCGTATTGTTACTGCCATGAGAACACAGCATATCAACCACCATGGCGCCAGAGTCACATGACGTGACAAAGAATATCACGATCATCAAGACGCTGAAAAATGACAATACCGTGCTGAGCGGAAAGTTTTCTAAGAAAACAAATAATGCTACTGAAGAGTCTTTACTGACCATCTCGCCCAATTCAACCACACCTTGGTTATGCACTAAATCAATGGCGCTGTTGCCAAAAATAGTCATCCAGAATAAGGTAAATACGGTTGGTATCAACATAACCCCGATAATAAATTCTCGAATCGTTCGTCCACGCGAAATTCTCGCAATAAACAAACCAACAAAAGGTGCCCAAGCAAGCCACCAGCCCCAATAAAATATGGTCCAGCCGCCTATCCAATCGGTCTTTTTGTAAGCAAATAAATTAAAGGTGTTATGAACAATATCAGCAATATAGTCACCAATATTTTGCAAATAAGCTTGCAAGAGAAATACCGTTGGACCCAAAACAAAAATCAGTAACAACAAAATAACCGCTAACACCATATTGGTTTCAGAAAGTATTTTTATGCCCTTATCCAAGCCAGTTGCTACCGAGATAACAGCGAGCCCGACAATAACAGTCATAATAACAATCTGATTGGTCACCGAAACGTCAATACCGAATAAATAACCAAAGCCTGAATTAACCTGTGATGCGCCTAAACCTAAAGAAGTTGCCACACCGAAAACGGTACTAACCACAGCAAATACATCCACTAAATGTCCTGGCCATTGATAAATTCTATCGCCAATCAAAGGATACAACGCCGAACGTAGTGTTAAGGGCAAGCTATGGCGATAACTAAAATAAGCTAATACCAGTGCAACAATTGCGTAAATAGCCCAAGCATGCAATCCCCAATGAAAAAACGTCATTTTCATCGCTTCTTGGACGGCTTCAACCGTACCTTTATCAGCCGTTGGCGGCGATAAATAATGCATTAAAGGCTCTGCAACACCAAAAAACATTAAGCCGATGCCCATACCTGCGGCAAACAGCATCGACAGCCAAGTTAGCATAGAATAATCAGGGGTAGCATGATCAGGCCCTAAACGGATATCACCATAACGTGAGAGCCCTAAGAAAATCACAAAAAAGAAAATAAATGCCACGGTCAGCACATAAAACCAACTACCATTATCGACAATACTAGACTGAATCAGCGTAAATAAACTTTGTGCTTGCTCTGGTAACGCCACGGTATAAAGCAGTAGTGCAATAATAATAGCTGAGGCACTTACAAATACCTTTTTATTTAATTGACTTTTAACATTTGTAGGCAAGTCATTCCCCTAGTTTTAATTTGTGTTGATATTATATCTGCTTTAACCATGCTGTAAACAACAGAGTCGACAAGGAAAATATTTGATAAATAACGAGAACATGAGCTTTTTTGAAATAAAAGTGATTTATTGCTAAGCTATAGTCGAGAAAATATAGTTACAACTCTAATAATATCAACTCAAAATATAAAATATAATATAATTAAAAAGCCAAGGGATAATCAATATGAAATTCACTAAGCTGCATTGTGCTGTGTTAACAGCCATCGCGGCATCAAGTTCTCTTTATGCTCAGGAAGTTAAAAAGCAAGAAAAAGCCTCGATAGAAGTCATTGAAGTTACCGCCACGAAACGTGCCGAATCCATCCAAGAAGTACCCGTTACTGTCACCGCATTAACCGGAGATAGCTTAGAAAAACTGGGCGTGGCAAATTTTGATCAATATGTTGAGTTTTTACCAAACGTAGTTTTTCAGGGCACAGGCCCAGGACAAAATGAAATATATATTCGCGGTGCAGCGACGACTCAAACCAATATTTCCGTTTCATCTGTTCAAGCACTACAACCTTCTGTTGCCTTTTATTTAGACGAGCAACCGGTGTCAATGCAAGGCCGTAACTTAGATATTTACGCTACCGACGTTGAACGCATAGAAGTTTTACCAGGGCCACAAGGCACACTTTTTGGTGCTAGCTCTCAGTCAGGTACGGTTCGCTTAATTACCAATAAACCAAGCCATGACGGTTTTGCTGCTGGTTTTGATACCAGTATGAGCACAACTAAGGGGGGCGATATGAGCAACTCTGTTGAAGCTTATTTTAATTTATCGTTAACGGACTCAGTGGCTGTGCGTGTTGCGGCATATAATGACCATCAAGGTGGTTGGATAGATAATATATTAAACGATACGAGTAACGGCGGTTATACTGGCAGTGCTGAAGTTATCAGTAGAATTTCAGGTGGCGTATTAACAAACCCTGAAAATATTCCAGTAACAGCACCACAAAATGATGCCTTAGTAGAAGAAAACTTCAATACCGCTGATTATGCTGGAGCTCGCTTTGGCTTATCTTATTTAATCAATAATGACTGGGACCTGTTAGTGCAACATACCCAGCAGTCTCTCGATACTGAAGGTGTTTTTGCTTACGATCCTAACCTAGAAGGTGAATCATCAACAAACCGCTTTACACCAGAAAACAACAATGATGATTTTGGTTTAACCACTTGGACATTGGAAGGTCGCCTTGAACATCTTGATGTTGTTTACACCGGTGGTTACTTAGACAGAGACATCAATTCAACCATTGATTATACCGGTTACACCAATGGCGGTTCATTTTCAGCTTATTATGTTTGTAACTATTCAGGCGTGCCTGAAGCAGACCAAAAATGTCTCGACCCAACTAAATTTTATAAAGAAGCTACCAGTACCTCGCGTATTACTCATGAGCTACGACTCAATACTTCGGCTGAAAATCGCTGGCGTGTCACTGCGGGTGTGTTCTATGACTCACAAGAGTTATCAACCGTAGGCCAGTTTAAAATTGCCAGTACAGAAAAATTCCCAGACTTACAAAGTACCCGAGCACTAAAGGGTAGTGATGGTACAAATAGCAATGGTGGCCCATTCCCATCAGAGGTTAGCTTTGTAAACGATATTACACATACCATAGATCAAATCGCAGTATTTGGTCAGTTAGAGTTTGACATTACCGATACGGTGACGGCAAGTTTTGGTGCTCGTTGGTATCAAATTGATGATATTTATAAAGGGGCAACGACAACCGTTGATGTTAGTGGCAGATTACAAGCCTTTGGCGACGGTAGCGATGAAGCATTAACCGCGTACTTTATCACTACCGGGATGACAGAAGAACAAGCTGCAGCGGAAACTGCCGCAACCCAAGCCGCTATTGCCAGTGGCCAATTAGACACAAGTTTACTTGATAGCGACGGTACGCTAACGGTTGATGACACCATCATCAAAGCATCACTTGATTGGCAAATAAACAAAGATATGATGGTATTTGCCTCTTATTCTGAAGGCTTTAGACCACCGGTTACTAACCGTGTTGGCGGCGGCCTAGCTAAAAACCAAGAAGGTGCCTTTGATGGTTTTCGCATTCCGGTCTATTCAACGACTGATAGCTTAGATAATATTGAGTTAGGCTTTAAATCAACGTTGTTTGATCAAAGCTTACGACTGAATGCAACAGCATATTATTCCAAGATATCTGATCTACAAACATCACGCTATGACCCTACCAATATTAGTTTCTTAGTATTTACCGATAATGTCGGAGAGGCTGAAATTAAAGGTATTGACGGTGACTTTACTTGGGTAGCAACTGATAACTTAGTTATCTCTGGTGCCTTTAGTTTCCTTGATACAGAATTAACCTCAGTTAACGCACAACTTGATGGTATTGCCCCTGCAGCTGGTAGTCGACTGCCTTATTCAGCTAAGTTTTCCGGCAATTTACAAGCACAGTATTTTTATAATATTGATCAAGACATGACAGGTTATGTCAACGGTTCAATTAGCTATACGGGCGACAGATTAGCGGGTATGGCAATGGACGCTTATGTTGTTGAAGATGCCACTAACTTAATCTATGGTACTGGCTCAGGCTTAAGCATTGAAAAAGAAGCTGAGGTATATTCTGGTGTCAATTATCAAGACAGTAATGGTCAAACTTTCGCTGGTGGGCGTTATGTGCAAGACAGTTATGTGGTTGCTAACTTAAGTTTTGGTGTAACTAACGATGAATGGAAGGCTGAAATTTTCATCGACAATATCACCGATAAAAGTGCCATACTCTATATCGACACCCAACAATTTACACCTAAGGTAGTCACTAATAGACCTCGCACGATTGGTTTTAGATTCTCTTATGACTTTTATTAAGTCTTAACCTTAATAGGTTAGCCCGTTTAAAAACCGTTTGATATGTTTATCAGGCGGTTTTTTATTGTTAAAGTACAAGACTCTTTTAGTTAAAAAAAAATCTGTCGAGTCATCTTGGAGTAAAATCGTTGAAAAAAGCCCCTCTTTCTGTCACTGAATCCCAGTTAAAGTCGATCCAAAAACTCATTCAAACAGCGAAATTCGACGATGCGATTAAACAAGCAAAACAGCTGCAACAACAAACAAGCGATCGCCAAGACCAAATACAATTATGGTACTTAATCGCTGTTGCTCAGCGTTACACAAAAGCACTTTCACAAGCACTCGCCAGTATTGAAGCACTATTGGAGCTTGACCCGTCATATAGCAGAGCACATCAAGAGCAAGGTCATATCTATATTGCACTAGCAAAACCACAACAAGCGACAGCCGCGTTTGAACAGGCAACAGAGCTCAATCCATGTTTGCTCGCTAGTTGGCAAGAGCTTATTGAGCTATATCGTCATGCACAGCAAATGGATAAAGTACAACAGGTGGCTAATGCTATGGCTAAACTTAAAAGCTTACCACCGGCTTTACTTGCCGTTACCGAATTAATGCATGAAGGTAAGTTATTAAAAGCGGAGCAAATTTGCCGACACTTCTTGCAACAAAATAAACGTCATATTGAAGGCATGTGTTTGCTGGCCGAAATTGGCATTGAGTTGAAAATATACGATGATGCTGAATTTTTACTTGCAAGTGCGCTTGAACTTGCACCTAACCACGTTTACGCTCGCTCGCAATACCTCAACTTATTACTGCGCTTAGGTAAATATAAAACCGCCGAACAACAGGTTGAAAAACTGCTCATTGAGCAACCCAATAACATTAGTTTTAAAGTGGCTAAAGCCAATGCATTAACAGGCTTAGGGAAAATAGCGCAAGCCATCACGTTATATGAGCAAGCAATAGCAGAAGACCCAAGTACGGCAGGCTTTCATTTGCAACTTGGCCATGCACTAAAGGCTGAGGGCAACATTAATGAAGCGGTTAAGGCTTATCAAAAAGCTTATCAGTTAAAGCCAAACTACGGTGATGCTTTTTGGAGCTTAGCGAATACTAAAACGTATCGTTTTAGCGATAACGAAATAGCGCAAATGCAAACTCAGCAAGCAAGTGAAAATTTAGCCATAGCGGATAAAGTACAGCTGTATTTTGCCACAGGCAAAGCGTTTGAAGATCGAAAACAATACAACCAGGCGTTTCAAGCATACCAACAAGGTAATGACTTGCAACATGCACATAATGGTTTTGACATCAGCAATATTGAGCAACAAGTCGATGAACAAATAAAATACTGTAGCGCAGAGCTATTCCAAAACCGTGGACAATTAGGGCTAAAAGCACCTGATGCCATTTTTATTGTTGGCTTACCGCGCGCAGGTTCAACCTTACTTGAACAAATACTAGCCTCACATAGCCAAATTGATGGCACCATGGAGCTACACAATATCTTAGGCTTAGCCGCCCGATTACGTGGCCGTAACCCGGCAAATCAAGTCAGCCAATACCCTAAAAATCTTGCTGAGATCAAAACAGAATATTTTCAACGCTTTGGTCAGCAATTTATTGATGAAACTCGCGTTTACCGAGAACAAGCGCCGTTTTTTATCGATAAAATGCCAAATAATTTCCTCCACATTGGCTTAATTCGATTAATCCTGCCCAATGCTAAGATTATCGATGCTAGGCGCGCCCCTATGGCTTGTTGTTTTAGTGGCTTTAAACAGCTATTTGCTGAAGGACAAGATTTTAGCTACAACCTTGAAGATATTGGTCGCTATTATCAAGCTTACCTCAAGCTAATGACTCATTGGCAAACGGTGCTTCCTGATTTCGTTTTAACTGTCAATCATGAAGATATTGTCGACGACTTAGAGCACCAAGTCAGAAGAATGCTTGATTTTTGTGGCCTAGAATTTGAACAATCATGCCTTGATTTTCATAAGACCCAACGCACAATAAAAACACCAAGCTCTGAGCAAGTTCGTCAACCTATTTACAAAAGCGCAACTGAACAGTGGAAAAACTTCGAGCAACATTTAGCCCCATTAAAACAAGTGCTAAATATTAAATAATTTAACCAATAGCTAAGCTTATAAAGAGACAATATTTTATGGTTTTTCACGAATCCGTGGTTAATTTCACAAAACGCTAAAGCTAAACAATAGTAAGCCCATGTATTTATTACATTAAAATAGTGGCTTTATCTTTGCTACTCTTTAAACGTAATGTGAATGAACTAGCTTTTAAGCGATAAATATTACAGTAATAAGTCGCTAAAAGTTTGGATTACTACTGACAACTCAACATAAAGCGCTAACAAGTACTAATATGAATTGTCACTAGCACATAACTAACCTAAGCATTAGTCCTAACTTAAGTTAAATAACATCAGCAACGGAGTGAGCCATGTCAGTAATTCTTGAAGATCGTCCAATCGAACAAGTGCGTGAAGAAACTATCGATCAACTAATTGTTAATTATAGCCATGGGGTGATATCTGCTGAAGCATTTGAGCGTAGGTTAGATCAAGCAATGAGTAGTGATAATCATCAAGAGATTATCGATTTGGTGGCTGATTTAACGCTAAAAGCAGATAAACAATACACCAGTAATAAAGAGCACCAATTTACGCCAAGCTATAGTAACGCTGATAATGACAATACCTTGAGCCTGCAAAGTATTTTAGGCAATGTTGAGCGAAGCGGTCAGTGGTATGTCCCCAAAACTATCACGGTCAACAACATGTTAGGCGAAACCATACTCGACTTTACAGACGCGGTATTTCAACATCAAAATGTCACCATTAAGTTAAACTGTGTTTTAGGTAGTAGCAAAATTTATGTGCCTGAAAATATTAATGTTGTTTGTAAAAGTTATGGCATTATCAGCAGTATAGAAAACAAAGCACCTTCCATGGCAAGCCGACAAGCACCAATAATTACTATTGAGGGCAAAGTGGTATTAGGCTCACTAGATATTGCCGTAAAAAAAACCATTAAAGAAAAATTTATCGCCTTTGCTAACAATTTAAAATCGGCTTTCGACAGCAATAAATAGCGGTAATACAGCCTGAATAGTTATAGGGTTATCTACATTTGAGCATGCCTCAATAACATGGCTTAGGCTAATATGGTACATAAACGCCTAGGAGTAGCAGAAGAATAAAAATCAACATCTAAAGCAAGCTTTATGCTGCTGTAAACGTTTAGCGTTTTTAACGATCACAACAAACCAAAAGCAGACAGTAAACTTCGCGCACTTAACATCAAGGCAATAAAGATAACTGCCGCGCCAGCGATGTTTTGCCAAAGCTTATTACGATATTCGCCTAGCACTTGACTATTCATGATCCATAATAAAAAAACACTTATAACCGGTAATAATATGCCGTTTGCAACCTGAGCAAACCAAATAATAGCAATAGGTTTGTAGCCTAAACTAGCGACAACTACACCAATAACAAGAATTGTCATCCAAGTCATTTTAAAGCTCAACGCGTTGAGATCTTTATTCCAATTTAAAATACCACTTAAGGCAAATGCAGCTGCTAATGGCGCCGTTATCGCAGAAGAAATTCCAGCAGAAAACAACCCAATAGCAATAAATATACTTGCCCAATCACCAAATAATGGTTGTAAGGATGGTGCTAAATCTGCTGCGCTTTGTAGCTGTAGTTGTTGACCAAAAAACGCCGACGCTGCGGTCGAAACAATCGCAATTGAAATTAATCCGCCTAACGGGATAGAAATAAATAAATCTTGTCTTGCCTCGGTTAAGTCACTACTCGATTGCCACTTTTTACTGGCTGTAGCAGCATGTAAAAATAAATTATAAGGTACAACAGTGGTACCAATAAGCGCTATCACAGTTAAGCCCGCTCCTGTAGGTAATTCAAAGGCAAACATACTTGATATAAGCCCTGTCCAATCAGGTTTAGTAAGAAAAAAGCTAACGAGAAAAGCCATACTCATTAATCCTACTAACACCACAAGTGCCCGTTCAATCAACTTATAACTGCCGGTATAAAGTAATATAAATGCCACGCTGCCGATTAATACCGGAAAAACAACATTGGTATAGGCAATAGACAATGAAAGTTGCTCACTGATACTAGCCAAACCTAAACTCGCCCCTGAAATATTACCGCTTTGATAAGCACCATTGCCAATAACAATCGCGCTAACGACTAACAAAATGGTCAGTGTTCGCCAAAATGGCTGGGAAATCGCTTGGCGAATATTTTCCCCCAACCCTTGTTGAGTAATAATACCTAACCGTGCGGCCATTTCTTGTAAAACGAGCGTTGCGATCATCGCAAATAACAACGCCCAAATCAGGGTTAAACCGTAATTTGCCCCGGCCATGGAAGCAGTAATAACCGTACCCGGACCGATAAATGCTGCAGTGACTAAAAATGCTGGCCCAACTTTTGGAAGTTTCATGTTTATCTACCCACTTGTTTTTATATTTATAAGGTAACTAGCGTTCTTCATCAGAATCATTGATAATTTACTCTATATCTTGGTATTTTTTCACTCAGCAGCCATTTAGTTACACACTAAAACCATCTTTGTGTGTTTCCTCTATGGACAGACAATACCTTTACAGCATTTAACAGTACTTCAGAGCTAACCTGCAATATACATAAGTTAGCTTCATATCACAGAAATACAATTCAATTTATGAGTGATAGTATTGATTATATTTGTCGATGCTATTTCAAAGTATAGAGTCGATTAAAGTGACATCCTAGGGCTGTAAATACTGAGCGTAGCTCGCTATAAAATATTTTTAAAAGTAACAGTCGATAGAAAATAAGGCCATTGCAACGCCCCTCTCCTTTAAGATAATTTACTGATATACGTTGTCAGAGTATTTAGCTGCTTACCACTTTTCTATGCTTAATAGAGAGTGCTTAATGCAGCATGCAGCATGCAGACAGGAAAACACTGACTAACATTAACAGCTAACTTAGCCGCTTAATTTTAAAGTTAACATCTACAATAAAGCAAAGGTTGTCAGTAAGTTCAAAAGTGTAATAAGCCATTAAATAGACCTACTATAACTAACATTCAAATATTTTTAGCGATTACTATTTTACTTTGGCGTAATACAAAATGAATAACGAAAATATTATCTCAAACGTACCACCCAAAAGCGCCCCTGTAATAAAGGGCGCACCGAACAATAGGCAAAACACGCCGACAATAGTAAGTGTAGCGCCCAAAAGCCAATAAAGTTTGATACCGTAAAGTGTTTGAAAAACCAGATAGCGAACACCAATAATCATCAACATAATGGGATAAAACCAATCTACTCGCAGCTTTGCTACTGAAAAAGCTATAAATAACCCAACAAATAAAATGGCGGTACTTTCTAAGGCAAGTTTACCAAGCGGATTATTAACTTTATGACGCCCTGAACGTTGTAATAGTTTCGATAAAAATAAACTTAATGGATATATAACCATACCACCAAAAAACAGTGTCAACATACTCGTTTGGGGTGAAGAATATACGGCGACTATACCCGCAACACTCCAAATAAGACCGGAAGCAAGCCCCCCCGTACCGCCACCGAAATATGCATCGTTCATATTCTTTTGTGCATCATCAAATATCATCAAGGCTCCTTATTGTTATTTTTACCTAGGAAGTACACAAAATAGTAATATTAACGCATTAAATACACTTGCCTTATTTTTCAAAAAAACCTAACTCAGAACTGCCCTTGATCTCTATTTTCTGTTGAATAACGTCACCAGTTTCTTTCAACTCAATCCATACCGCCGAATAACTCTCACCTAAAGTACCTTTAACAACATATTCTTTATTTGCTTCAGGTTTAAATGTTATATCTCCTTTGACTTCATATACCTCATCAGTAAACGCTTGGATCGGAGCCGCGTGTTCAGTTCTCCCTATAATGCTAAACACCGCTTCCTCGGAAGGAACGTTAGTTTCAAGCAACTTAGTGGTTAAATAAAAACCTTGACCATAGGTCGCATTCCTTGTCGCGCCAAGCGTATTTTCAATTATTTTACCGTTAACTTTACTTAAATAGAATAGGTTGATGCACAACCGGTTAATAATAGTGCCAAACATGCGAGTAAAGTTTTCATTTCATTTCCTTTTTATTATTTGGAAGATGGTAATACCGAGTTAATTTAATAGTGAATAAATACAGTCTGGTTATTCATGATACTTGCGGATCACAGCAACTTTACCATCTTCCATTTCCAGTACTTCCATCATGGTTTGCGTGTAGTCAATTGCTTGATTGTTTTGCGGGTGGATGCCCTTCGCACTACTTTTATAACGAATAGCAATCGCTGAATTATTAAAAATAAAAACATCTAAGAGCTCAGCCTTATATTCACTATGCGCCCCTAAATAAAACAACATACCTTTACGCATATCATCTTTACCACTAGGTAATCTAGAATCATCTGTTTGCCATGGTAAGTGTGAATGACCAATATCATCAACAAGTAAGTCAAAATAGCGCTCTAAATCTGCTTTAGTTGCATTGGGTGCTTGAGTTGCAGTCATCACGTTGAAATAGCGTTGTGCAAATTTTTCAAGATCAGCGGCATGTGTACTCAGTGATATAGTAAAGGTGAGTGTAAAAGCCAATAGTAATCGTTTCATAAAAATTCCTTTTTTAGATTTTTCTCGCTGTTACTGATATTAACAACAAACTTTTTAGGCGAATTTTAAACTAAACTTAATATCACATAAAATCAGCCGATTAGAAACTATAATAATAATAGATTTCATATCTAACAATGTAGTGTGATAGAACTCGATGTGCGTAATTGATAAATTTTACGAGGGAAAATTGAATGAAAAGCTTATGCTGTAGCCCGTTTGTTGTTCGCATATTTACTAATGATAGAGCTTTAAAAATAAATTAGCAGCGATAATTTGCAGTTACTTATTGCCATTAAAGCGCTGCAACTCATACCAGCGACTTATGTAATGGCAATAATAGCAATGGTGAATAATATTACTGACGAATACCTTCAATATGTAATTCTAGATCAACTTGACCGTAATCTTGTTTAAAACCAAAATCAGCCATACTAATCGTTGCTGTACCACTAAAACCTAAACGATAGCCGCCCCATGGGTCACTACCTTCACCCACTTTAACCGCATCAATGGTCATTGGTTTAGTAACGCCATGTAGCGTAAAGTTGCCATTAATAGCGAGTTTACCATTCCCTTGGTCGGTAACCTTAGTGCTAATAAAAGTCGCTTGGGCAAATTTATTCACATCAAGAAAATCATCTGAGCGTACATGTTTATCACGCATTGCATGGTTAGAGTCAAAACTTGAGGTATCTACTTTTACTGATATTTTGGCTGCTGAAATATTGTTTTCATCATAAGAAAACGTGCCTGAAAATTTATTAAATCTGCCCGTTAAAACACTAAACCCCAAATGACTTGCTTTAATGTTAATTGACGCATGCGCACCTTCATGATCAATTTTATAATCTGCTGCAAAAGCAGGTAATAATGCGCTTGAGGCAAACAATGTGGTGACTAAAAGTAATTTTTTCATGGTATATCCTTTTGCCTTAAAGGCTGTTACATAATGGCTACGGCCAAAATTTAGTTAATTAATTACATAAAACTTTTATCTAATAAACGCTATTTTAACATTCTGCTTAAGGTTTCATCTTTATCAATTAGGTGATGCTTGACTGCTGCTGCGCCATGTAACAAAGACAAAGTAATTAAAATATAAGCGCTATATTCGTGAACTAAACCAGCAAGATCTTCTTGGTTTTCCAGTAAATCACCTAACCCGCCAACACTAAACCAATTAAAAACCTCGATAGAGCGCCCATCAGCACTAGACATTAAAAAACCACTGCTCATCAATACAAACAAAAGTAGATAAAGCCCTATGTGCGCAATTTTTGACGCTTGTTTAACCTGTAAAGAATGGCTAGCGATAGCCTTAGGTTGAAAGCTTATTAAGCGCCAAATCAAGCGCAGTATGGTAACTATAAACAGCAGTACTCCAACACTTTCATGCCAGTGCGGCGCAGTTTTATACCATTGACTGTAATACGTTAAGTCAACCATCCAAAAGCCTACACCAAACATTGAAAAAACGGTAACTGCACTGAGCCAGTGAAATAGTTTACTGATTAAGCCGAATTTTTCTTCCGTATTTTTCCACATCGAGTTATTCATCAAATGTTAAGATGCTGTCAGTTTATATAATACGAACAACGTAATAAACACCGACTTAAGTAAATAATAATTACGGTAAACGCAACAATAATAGCATCTATAACAATAAAACAAACACCGTCAATACGGAGTTAACATCAGCCACTATGCTGACAGCCTTTATTAATGAATGACGACAAATGATGAGCAAAAGTTACCAGTACTTAATGTCCAAAGTACAATCGAAAAAACGAGCCACATCTACAACCTGGTTGGAAGGCATTGTAATAAAAACATAAAACCGTGTATCATCTGTACAACTTAATATCATATGGAGCTCGTTTTGACACATACGCCGCCCTAGGCCCTCACCTTATTTCATCTCGCTCAAGACTATGAGCAACTTTATCGCGCTTGTCGCGACACAAACTTGTACACGTTTTTCACAACCTCACTTTGAGGCACTAAATTTTAGGTAATTTTGCATGTTCGAACACGTAAAAAGAGACTGGCTCTCTAATATTCGTGGTGATGTACTTGCGGGTATTGTTGTGGCGCTAGCCCTGATCCCCGAAGCCATTGCATTTTCTATTATTGCTGGCGTTGACCCAAAGGTCGGCTTGTATGCATCCTTTTGTATCGCTGTGATTATTGCTTTTGTTGGCGGTCGCCCCGGCATGATTTCAGCCGCTACAGGCGCAATGGCTTTGTTAATGGTCACTTTGGTCACTTTATGGCAGTTAAATCACATTACTCAGCAGCAGATAAAGTACGTACTTATGAAGTTGTAGGACAAGTATTCTTTGCTTCTGCAGAGCAATTTATTGCAGCATTCGACTTTAAAGAAGCAGTTGACACTGTTGTCATCGATCTCACTCAGGCACATTTTTGGGATATTACAGCGGTTTCCTCATTAGATAAAATGGTGATTAAATTTCGACGTGAAGGTGCCACTGTTAAAGTAATAGGCATGAATGAAGCCACAGAAACAGTTGTTGATAAATTTGGCGTACATAATGACCCAGCACAAGTAGACAAGCTATTGGGTGGACATTAGGAGATAAGTTATGAATAAAATAATTACTTGTATCGATGGCTCAGCCATAACGTCAGCAGTAACAGAAGCTGGAAAATGGGCCGAAAAAAAGCTAAATAAGCCGTTATGCTTTCTCCATATTATTGAGAAGTCACAACAACACGGTGCTGACGATTATACCGG
The DNA here is from genome assembly GCF_024585285.1 of Colwellia sp. M166. Classification (NCBI taxonomy): domain Bacteria; kingdom Pseudomonadati; phylum Pseudomonadota; class Gammaproteobacteria; order Alteromonadales; family Colwelliaceae; genus Colwellia; species Colwellia sp. M166. Next base: position 4,569,924 of record NZ_CP040755.1, on the reverse strand, counting down.
AGCCATAGGCTTAGGTGCTCAATCAGCCCTGCTTGAAGAAATGACGATACTCGATGAGCAAAAAAGTAAGCTTGCATTAACATTAGGCAATGACTTACTTGATTCTGTGGCTGAAGACGCTGCTACTTATGGTATTGAAACGGTTGAAACAATGCAGCGACATGGTGATATTGTTGAAGAGTTAATGGCATTAGAGCAACTGACTCGTTTGATTGTTATTGGGCGAAAAGGCGCTGGCCACGCACATGAGTTTAAAGCTCTTGGCTCACACATAGAAACCTTGTTACGAAAAGCAACACAACCTATCTTCATTGTACCTGAAGCATTCAGCCCGCCTAAATCATTTATGATTGCTTACGATGGCAGAGAATCGGCTGACCGTACTTTGCAAAAAGTGTTAGACGGCGGATTATTGCACGGTATTGATTGTCACTTAGTGGCAGTAAAAAATAACGAAGTCATGCTAAAAGAAAAATTTGATACAGCTAAAACAAGCTTATCGAGCGAGGATTGAATGTTATTCCGGCGCTGTTAGAGGGAGACATCAATGAACAGTTAACTCGTTATCAGCAAGAGCAAAACATTGAATTAATCGTCATGGGGGCTTTTGGCCATTCCAGGTTACGACAATTTTTTGTCGGTAGTAATACCTTAAAAATGTTGGAAAACACTGAAGTTCCGTTAATTATTATGCGTTAACGCACTTTGGCCTACTTTTTAATGTTGGTAAAGGCTAATACGCTTTGCCAACATTTTTATCCTTATTGCCAACAAATATTCTGTCAAATACCTACGACTACCAATATCGTTATCGTTATCGTTATCGTTAATTATAGGCTCAAGCTTTTTATTAACGTAAACTCTGCTTATCTTATATAACGCTATTTAATACATTATGCTGCCAGCTATTGCCCACCTAAAATGCACCCTTGAAAGTTATTACCCTATATCAGCCGCTGCATGGCACGACTATCAACAATGTTTAACGTCAAAGCAGCTTAATAAAGGAAAAGTGCTTTATGCACAGGGAGAAATAGCAAGCCATTTTGCTTTTATTCATAAGGGACTCATGCGAGCTTATGTGACTGACCTTGAAGGAAATGAATATAATAAAAATTTCTTTTGTGAAGGACGCTTTCCAGGGGATATGACATCACTCATTAAAAGTGAAGCGAGCTTTTTAGCACTTGAGGCACTGGAAGATTGCGACATAATAGAAATTAACTTTTCTCAATTTAGAGCTGCGCTATTTAGCAACCCAGAATTAATGAAATTCCATATTCATTATCTTGAAAAACACTGGTTAGTAGAAAAAGAAACCAAAGAGATTAGTTATTTACAGTTTGAAGCAAAACAGCGCTACCTAAAATTTTTAGAAGATTATCACATCATGCTGCCACGCCTAGCTCAGTACCATATCGCCAGTTATTTAGGTATTACACCGACACAATTAAGCCGAATAAAAAAAGATTTAAAAAATTAAGTGTTATCAACATATGTAAATGAGTGTGGCAAATAAGCTCAGTACACTATGTGCATCAAAACAAAATAAAACAAGGTAGATATTATGAATTTTATTGATGCACTCAATTGGCGTTATGCCGTAAACCAATTCTCAAATGAAAAATTAAATCAACAACAAGTTAATGGCTTAATTGAAAGCGTACGCTTAAGTGCGAGCTCTTATGGATTACAACCTTATCAGTTGTTTGTAATAGCAAGTGATCAGGTTAAAAATGATTTACTGCCCTTTAGTTATGGACAAACAAAAGTAATGACAACGCTAAACGCTATTTAGCTAAATTACAAAAACGCATGAGTAAAGGTAAAGCATTATCTGCACTGGCACATAAAATTGGTCGCTGTGTTTACTTCATGCTTCGAGATAGGCAGGTTTTTGATGAAGATAAGTTTTTAAACCGTTAAGTCGCACAATGGCGAGAGCTGAACACCTAACTGGATGAATAAGAGCATCTGATTAATCATCGCGTCCGTTAACTGAAAGTTGATGATTATTATGCCGAGTAGTCCAAGCCACTTCGCTTGATTAGACTCGCCATTGGTGCGCATTAACGTTAAAAGTTGCAATGAGCAAGCGCGTTTACACCTTAACTGAGTCTTAAACTAACTGAACTGTGCCCAAAGGCACTGAGTCATTATGCTTGAATAGTACCAGCGTAAGGTTAACCGATAAATGTCTAGTGCCCCTACTTAACCTATGGATAGACAGAGTAGGCAGTGATGAGATCACAATAAGAGAGCCTCTATATGTGTTTGCCGTAAACCGTTGTTTAATGGCTAATTGACATAGCGAAGTAGATGAACTTGTGAATTGACTGAACAATTAGCTGCCTAACGGCAGCTAAATAAAACCCTATTGCCTATTGACGGGAATAAGGCTCATATGTGTTACGTGTTGATTGGTACAAACTCGCGCTCAATTAAGTTAATTACTGAGGCAACTGTTTCAGTGCTTATACTCATTACTTTTGCACCACCTTTTTTTCCTTGCTCTACGTCAAATCCTCGACCTTCAAGAAACTCTTTAATATCATCATAGACATCCCTGCTCCGACCTATAGAGAGATGATGCTTACCCGACTTCCTTGCATTTACGTAGTAAGTTAGCAGTTTTTCGTCACTGAAAAATGTAGGCCCAGCAATCCGTGAACTGGATCTAAGAGGCTTCTCTAGTAAATCTGAAATTTCGCCAAGTAAAATATGATCAGACTTTTGTTTCGCTTCTACCTCTTTACGAAGGACGCTTTGAGTATAAACATCATTACTTTGCTCAATCGGTAATTCCTTCGCACCTATTAGCTCCATAATTGGTTGCATACGCTCGACTAAAGTATCGTCTTTATCTAAGAACCACTCACCCTCAACTCGGCTGTCATCCAGGAGCATATGTAACGCATTTTCAACAGCCCTTGCGTCATGATGCTCCCAAGCGGCTATACATTGCGCCTTTATAGGAGATTTTGTATTGCTTATCTGTAGCAACCTTGAACTAAGGCTTGCATTCCCGGCTCCAGTTATACCCACTTTTTTATACGGAATATCGACGTTCCCACCAATATCGACATGACGCATTACATAGATAATATTTTGCATTATTCAAAAATACTCCGAACTCTTAAAGACACGTAACAGCTTATTAGTGAGCATTTCAATTTAAAACAAATATTTGAAACAATTTCATTTTAAAGATAACCCACTTTTTATTAATGATTTCAATACGTTACCAGTAATTGTTTACCTTATCAAACAAAAATTCATGTGGAGAAAGTGAGCATTGAGATATGTGCGACTTTTAATGACTCGCTATGTAATATTTTTAATTAATTTATCCTAAGTAAAACAATAAATTATAAAGCCACTCTTATATATTCTTGCCGCTTATAAAATTACATAACGTGCCATCACCTTGTATTTTCAGAAATTAGCAGGACACCCTTCCTAAACTCCTCAATCCCAAAAGAATTAGTTGACCACAACACTCACTAAATTACCGTAGGTAAGATAAATACTTGAAAGATCCATTCAAGATTGAATGCAGCCATAAAAATGCCAAAAAAAAAGCGAACCCAAACAGATCCACTTAATATTTTACTTATGGCTTATAACTATCAGTTTAACACTAGTATTTTGTCACTTTAATTTTATAAAACACGCTGTAAAGTACTGGCACCGCGATCATTGTTAAAATAGTAGCAAACGCGAGACCGCCCATAATAGTCACCGACATGTCGGCAAAGAAAGGGTCTAATATTAGTGGCATAACACCTAATATCGTGGTGATAGCCGCTAATGAAACCGGTCGTAAACGACTCAAACTTGCTTCAACAATGGCGATGTCTTTTTCTTTACCTTCAATGATTTGTAAATCAATCTCTTCCAACAGCACAATGGCATTTTTAATTAACATACCAAATAAGCTTAAAAAGCCGAGCAATGACATAAAACCAAATGGTAAATCGGCCAATAGCAAACCAGCGACTACGCCAACAACGGCCATTGGCACAATTAACCAGATAATAATCGGTTGTCTTGCCCGGCCAAACAATAGCACACTGATCAAAAACATCACTAAAAAGCCTAGCGGTAAGCCTTGTCCTAACGCGGCTTGTGCATCACGTGATGATTCATATTCACCGCCCCACTGTAGCTGGTAGCCTTGGGGTAAGCTAATTGCTTCAATTTTTGCTTGTGTGCGATTAAAAGCTTCGCCAGTGGTTTCGCTGTAACCCGCCTCTGCCTTAACCGTAATAGTGCGAACGCGATCACGGCGGTTAATCAGTAGCTCTTCACTTGTGTAGTTCATTTTACCGCTTACTTGTTTAAACGGTACGTAGGTACGTTGGCTACTACTCCACACTAAGCTATTTTGTAAACCTACCAGCTGATCAGGGTTGGTATTACTGTTTCTGGCGATAATTGGATACAGGTAATCACCATCTTGTAACTGACCTATTTGCAAACCGTCAGTGTAAAACTTAATGGCTTGGCTGAAATCGCTACGCGAAACGCCGGCGGTACCTGCGGCAATATCGTCATACTCAGGGGCTAAAACAATACCTTTATCGCGCCAGTCGTCACGTATATCGCGAATTTTACCATCAGCAAAGTATATCGCTTTGGCTTGCTCGGCCAAGTCACGCAAAATAGCAGGATCTTCACCAGAAAAACGTGCTTGAATTTTAGCGCCCGCACCTGGGCCAAATTGCATAATTTCGGCGTAAAAATTCACATTAGGGTTTGCTGCCCGCAATTTATTGGAAACTTCTTGCGCTAAACGTGGAATATCGGCTGCGTCATATGCGCGCACTAAAAATAAACCATAGCTTTCATTAGGTAACTCTGGCCCAAACACTAAAGTAAAACGCTCTGAGCTTTCGCCAATAAAGGTTGCAGTTGATTCAATCCCTTCAGTGTCGAGGATCAGCTTTTCACCTGCTTTCATATACTTTTCTGTTGCACGAATGTCTGAGTCTTGTGCGCCCCAGTAATGAACAAAAAATACTGGTGTATTCGACGGTGGGAAAAAGCCTTGTTTAATCAAGCCAAAACTTGCATAAGCACCAATGGTAATGGCAACTAAGATCGCCAAGGTGACACCACGCCAATGCAGTGCATTACGCAAAACAACTAAGTAAGCTTTATGAAATAAAGAGTGAGACTCTTCCTGACCTTCTTTATCGCCAACTTTATAAAAGTACTTACCAAGCAAAGGCGTTAAAGTCACAGCCAGCACCCAACTGAGCATTAAAGAAATTAACACCACAGCAAACAATGAAAACAAGAACTCGCCCGTTGCATCATCTGACAGGCCAATACCTGAAAATGCAGCAATACCTATCACCGTTGCGCCAAGTAGAGGCCATTGGGTTCTTCTGACAATAAAACTGGCAGACTCCATGGCAGACTTGCCTTTTTCCATTCTCAGCATCATACCTTCAGCAACCACAATGGCATTATCAACCAGCATCCCCATCGCAATAACCATGGCACCTAAAGAGATACGCTGTAATTGTAAATCATACAGCCACATGATCAGCACAGTGCCTAATACGGTGATCAATAAAGTGCCGCCAACCACAACACCTGAGCGCCAGCCCATAAAAATACACAGTGCTAGGGTTACCACCGCCACTGATGCTTCAAGGTTGAGAATAAAGCCATCAACCGATTCATCAACAATTTTCGCTTGGTTGTAAATAGAAGACACTTCAATGCCGGCCGGCAACTTCGCCAACACTTCAGTTAATTTAGCTTCAATGTGCTGGCCTACATCAACAATATTAATATCATTTTGCGCAGACACTGCCAGGGTAATTGCTTGCTCACCATTAAAGCGTTTTAAACCACTGGGTATGGCTACCGGTTGAAGGCTTAGCTTGGCAATATCTTTTATTTTAATCGAGGCATTATTACCCGGCACAACAATCGATAAGTTTTCTATCTCTGTTATTTTATTGGTTGAGCTTTCAACCGGAATGCGAATTTGTTTATCGCCAACATATAACCTACCGCCGCTAAAAGGCTTTAAATTACTGGCTAGCACTTGCTGAATATCAGGAAACGACAAACCTAAGCCAGCAATTTGATAACTGTCTATAGTGGCAACTATTTCTTCTTCTAAAATACCGCCCACTTTCACTTTGGCTACGCCATCAACGGTTAGCACTTCACGACGAATAATACGAGCAAACTCACGCATTTGATCAGCGCTAAAATCAGGTGCTGATAACGCATAATAAATACCATAAACATCACCAAAATCGTCGACAACTACCGGCGCACTCGCTCCTAGTGGCAAGTTGTGTTCGATATCACGCAGTCGCTTTCGCAACTCATCCCAAATTTGAGGCAATAATGGCCCATCAATATTAGGTTGTATTTCCATGGTTATCCGAGAAAATCCCGGCTTACTGACTGATGTCAACGTATCTAATTGCCACATTTGTTGCAGGGCAATTTCAACTTGTTCAGTCACTTCTTTTTCAACTTTTTCTGCGCTGGCACCTGGGTAATAAGTAAAAATAACCGCTTGTTTGATGGTAAAAGCAGGGTCTTCCAAGCGCCCTATTTTTCCCATGGCGACAATGCCACCAATAATAAAGCAGATGGATAAAAGCCAAATGTTAATCGGTTTAGTTAATGAAAAACGTGCGATATCCATGTTAATAAGTCGCCTTATATTCTCTAACCGACAGCCCTTCACGCATTTGCCCTACAGCGGCAGAAACCACTTTATCTCCAGCGCTCAGCCCACTAGAAATTAACGCAAAACCGCCCTGTAATTGAGAAACCTCGACTTTAACTTTGTGGATAGTGTTTTGCGCAGCATTGAAGCGCCAAACACTAAAGCCATCATCACTGCTGCCCATCAAAGCATTTAATGGAATAAGCAATGCTTGGGCACGGTTATTCTTATCTGTAATATTTACGATAGCTCTTGAGCCAGGATAAAATAAGTTAGTTACTTCTGAATCTAAGGCAAAGGTAACATCATAAGTTTGGGTAACAGGATCAGGGGTTGTTTTATGCTCAACATAATGAATATCAAATACTTTATCAGCTTGGCCAATAATATGCGCCGTAGCTTTAACATTACGATTACCCGCATTAGCTGTCATAATTCTTTCAGGTACTTCAAAACTAAAGTAAAGCTCTGATCTATCTTGTAAATTTGCAACGATGTCGCCGGTTCGAATTAAACTGTTATTTTCAATATATCTTGCGCCTACAACAGCGTCAAACGGCGCTCTAATCGTACAATAACTTAAATCTTGCTCGGCGTTTTCTAGTGCAATTTTGGTGATTGAAAATTGCGATTTAGCTTCATCATAATCTCGCTGCGAAGCAACATTTTTTTCAAAAACACCTTTGATACGTTTTAAATCACGTTGTGCGTCTTCATGTCGAATACGACTTTCTTCCACTTTACGTTGAAAAGGCGCAGGGTCAATTTTCGCTAACACTTGACCTTTTTTTACCGCACTGCCTTCAACAAGCTCTTCAAAAATTAAGCGCCCTGAAACTTCAAATTTAAGATCTACACTTTTCACAGCAGATACTGTTGCAGGGAACTCATAATCATTAGTTAAACTAGTTAGTTGTGCAGAGGATAACTGCACAACTACCGGTGGTTTTTCTTTAACAACTTCTGTTGATTCAGAGCAGGCCTGTAATATAAACACTACGGCGAGTATAAAAATTCGATTCACATTAACTCCAAGACATTTAGGATAAAATAAAGCTACCTGAGGCTTATTGAACAAAAAGCAACCACTTAGCCAGTAAACTAAAAAATAAAGCGCAACTATAGCACAGGTTTACACATTAACAACTATTGTAAACCTGTTGTTTATTGTTATCACTCACGTTAAAATAAAAAAATTAGCCTTACTAAGAGACGATACTTTGCAAAGCACTACCGAGAAGATTCTCGCCCTAGCGATGGAATGTTTTTTCCAGCACGGATACGACACCACCAATATATCTATGATAAGTCGTTATGCGGGTATCTCTCGTGTTACTATTCATAAACAGTTTAAATCTAAAGAAGTTTTATTTAGGGCTGTCGTTAATCAGCACTTTAAGCAACACAATATACTGCTTAACGATTATAGTAGATCAAATGGTGACTTTTGGCAGGAAACCTATGAGCTAATTATTCAACGCTGTGAAGGTTTGTTTAATGATGTGTCAAGTAGCCTAGTTCGCGCAAATTTATTACATGCCGGCCACGCTTTTTGTAAAGATCTGATTGAGGCCGAAGAAACCGTTATCAAGCAAAGCATTCAAGTAAGAATCGAAAAAGAAGTCGCAGAAAATCGCTTAACATTGCAAAAAGTTGGTTTATCGGCAGAAACTTTAGCAGAAACATTACATTTTGCGCCCTTTGGCATTACGGTGTCAGTGTCAAACCAAGATAATTTAGCGTTTGTGAAAAACCTTATGTCGGTTTTTAAAGCATCAACGCTACCGCTTTAGCATAATCAATTGGCATTATTAATGTAATGTATCGGGTCTTAGCGGAATATTTTAGTATCGTGTGGATTGATAAAGCTAACGTCCAAAGTTTAGCCTTCTGAATACAATTCAATAACTCCAGAAATAAGTTCGTTTTTCACGCACCGATGATCAACTGTGGTTTATGACAAAAAAACCAACCACTTAGCTATCACCATAATAAGCTTTTAAGTATGCAATAAAAGCATTTACTTTTGCTGAGGTAAATTTACGCGATAATTTAACCGCATACAGCCCGAAAGGCTCAGGTTTATATTCAGATAATATTTCAACTAACTGCCCTTTTTCAATAGCATCATCGACAATAAACATTGGCGACTGCAATACCCCCACCCCTTCAATAGCCGCTTCTTTTAGCGCATTGCCATTGTTACACGTTAACGTACCGTTAATATCAATACTGTGTTGAACACCATCATGTGGGTTCGACCAAACATATTTAGGACTTACTAAACTGTAACGTAAACAATTATGCTTAATAAGCTCTTCAGGTGTATTGGGCTTACCATGTTGTTTTAAGTAGCTCGGTGCAGCACAAAAAATAGCAGAGACTTTCGTTATCGGCAGCGCCACTAAGGTTGAGTCTTCCAAACGACCAATGCGAATACCCACATCAATCCCATCGGCAACAAAGTTAGTGCGGTGATCTTCTAGTTGTAAATGTAGCTTAAGTTCAGGATGAAGCTTCATAAAGCCAGTTAAAATAGGAGTTAAAGAAGTAATACCAAAACTAAGAGGTGCTGAAATGCGTAAACTCCCCTTAAGGTGCTGACTACCTGTCTGAATACGCTCTTGTGCTTCATCTAAAGACTGAAATATATTCACCACATCTTGATAAAACTGCTGACCCGCTTCTGTAAGCTCGACCCGGCGAGTGGTCCGATTTAACAATCTGACATCAAGCGCTGACTCTAAGACTGACACCCGTCGACTCACGGCAGCTGTGCTAGTATTTAATAACTGCGCGGCTTGATTAAAACTACCGGCGTCAACCACAGAAATAAAACTACGAAGTGCGACTAAATCATATTGTTGCATATTGAGAAACTATAATGGGGCTTATTAGCTGTTTGTTACGCCAGTATATACGTAAATTAATAACTGCACGATATTATTAGTACACGCAACAATTAAAATAATCAGCTTGTATGTTATACGCTTAATCAAGTTCAGTGGTAGTATTCGAGTTAAAACAAAAGTTAACCACTTGGTCAAGTAATAACTAATTAGCAGCTCAATAGATCGATAAAGTATTAGTATAACAACTGAATATAGTAATATTATGAATGGATGTTACTCTCATATATCGCGCAAGAACGACACTATTGACCGACAAACACATTATTGGAGAAAAGATGCAAGATAGAACTTCACTACCTAGTTGGGAAAAGCTAACTCAGCATGCTGCACAAATGAAACAACAGCATATGAGTGAGTTATTTAAACAAAATCCGGAGCGTTTTCAGCAGTTCTCTATTCAACTTGCCCCTTTTCTTGTCGATTATTCAAAAAATTTAATATCAACGTCAACCATGGATTTGCTTATTAATCTTGCCAAAGAGTGTGAGGTTGAAGCTTGGCGTGAAAAAATGTTCAGCGGCGAACGTATCAATAGCACCGAAGAGCGTGCGGTACTACATACGGCACTGCGTAACCGCAGTAAAACGCCTATCATGCTCGACGGCAAAGACATCAACCTTGATGTCCAACTCGCCTTAGACAAAATGAAAGAGTTTAGTAATAAAATTCGTCAAGGTTTATGGAAAGGCTATTCTGGAAAACGCATTACTGATGTTGTTAACATTGGTGTTGGTGGCTCAAACTTAGGTCCACAAATGGTCACCGAAGCATTAGACCAATACAGTGATAATAGTGTTAATGTGCATTATGTTTCTAATGTTGACGGCACTCAAATAGCCAATGTGCTTAGGCCATTAAATCCAGAAAAAGTACTGTTTATTGTTTCCAGTAAAACCTTTACTACCACTGAAACCATGACCAATGCTAAAACAGCAATGAAATGGTTAGTTGCTTCATCGTTTGACCAATCCGCCATTGCAAAACATTTTGTTGCTGTGTCATCAAATAAAAAAAATGCCACTGAGTTTGGTATTGCGCAAGAAAACATTTTTGATATGTGGGATTGGGTTGGTGGACGTTTCTCACTTTGGTCAGCTATTGGCTTACCAATCGCGATTGATTTAGGCTTCGAACGCTTTATCGAACTACTCGAAGGTGCTCATGAAATTGACCAACATTTTTGCAATGCTCCATTAGCAGAAAATGCCCCGGTTATTTTGGCTTTATTAAGTGTTTGGAATTGCACTTTTCTTGGTGCGCAGTCTCAGGCCATATTACCTTACGATCAGTCATTGCATATGCTATCGGCCTATTTACAGCAAGCCGAAATGGAAAGTAACGGTAAATCAGTAACCTGGGATGGAAAGCCGATATCTTACCCAACGGTTCCCTCTATTTGGGGTGAATTAGGCATTAATGGTCAACATGCTTTTTATCAATATTTACATCAAAGTAATAATATTGTACCGGCTGATTTTATTGGCTCTGTGGAAAGTGTAACGCCTGTACAAGGTCACCACGAAACACTGATGGCAAACTTCTTTGCTCAAACACAAGCACTTATGCAGGGCGTTGACGAAACTCAAGTTAGAGATGATTTAAAGGCAAAAGGCAGAACGCCAGATTACATTGATAAAGTTGCCCCGCATAAAGTACATAAAGGTAACCGACCAACCAATTCTATTTTAATGAAACGCATATCACCGCGCTCATTAGGTAGTTTAATTGCCTTATATGAACATAAAATATTCGTTCAAGGCATTATTTTGCAAATATGCTCATTTGATCAATGGGGTGTAGAGCTAGGCAAAGGTTTAGCCAATAATATTCAAGAAGAGTTATCTTCGGGTAATATTAGCGAGCAACATGACAGCTCAACAGCTGGCTTAATTAATTTTTATCAAAAATACACCAAGCCATTCGAATAAAACCTTATGATCTGAATGCCAATAGCAGCACAAGTAATGAAAATAGCGTTTATCACCCTCGCTATTTTCATTTATAATTTGGCAGTAATTCAGCCTTAACATTTGCCTTATGCATTTATGTCACGCTAGTAAATAATAAAAACAGATCAAATAAAATGACCACATCATTAAAGTACCTCGCCCACTACTCACAAGACATACAACAACAAGTGCGTACGCTAATTGACGAAAATAAACTCAAAACTTATTTGCTTAGTCATTTTCCTAAACCCCATCAAGTGACTTCTGACAAGGCATTACGACAATATTGCTTAACGTATAAACAACAATATATAAAACAGTCTGCGCCGCTTAGCCAAGTTAAATACGATGATAAAATTCATATTATTAACAACGCACTTGGCCTACACACCTATGTTTCTCGGGTACAAGGCAGCAAACTAAAAAGTAAAAACGAAATTAGAATTGGTAGCGTGTTTAAGAAAGCGCCTGAAGCCTTATTGCAAATGATAGTGGTACATGAGCTAGCCCACATAAAAGAAAAACAGCACGATAAAGCTTTTTATAAATTATGCGAGCATATGTTGCCCAATTACCACCAGCTTGAGCTAATGACCCGTATTTATCTCACCGAGATAGAAAGCAACGGCAACATCTACTCATAAGAAAACAGCACGCTTTAGGTTTAGCTATCCATGTAAACGTGCTGCTGTTATTGCTCAATCATTACGTCCATGAGCAGACGTAATTTTCATGCCTTACTCTTGCTTTTGTAAATAGCGCTCCCATAGTCGATGTTGACGTGTTAACTCGCTAGCCATTTCACGATCTTGAGCAGCTTTATCAAAGTGAGCATTCATGGTATCTGACTGACGTTGAATAAAGCTATTGAGTTTGCCTACACTCTTGTTGATATCATCTAAACGTGTTTCTAGCGATTTCATTGCACGATTAAAGTCACGATGAAAGTCTTTAAACTCTTCTGACTCTAAATAACGCAGGGTGGCTTCTGCACCTGGAAAGTTATCTTGTAATAAGGTATTCATGCGTTCAATAATCAATAGATACCCAACCGTATCATATGACTGTTGCTTTGCTTTTCGGGCAATTTGTTTCGAACGCACTAATAAACGGCGTGATAACTCATCATCACTACTGAAGAAGCTCGAGTATTCGTCATTTTCAAGCGCACGTGCTAATTCATTCGCTTCTTGTGCTTGTGTAGCCCAAGGGTAAGCAATAATAAAATCATTATAGGCGGCAACAGTATCGACACTTTCAGCTAGTTCGAATGCAAGTTGATGCATATTTCTTATCGCCGCTTTCGCTTGCTTACTGTCAGGTAAGTTTTCACTGAACCATAAATAAGCGGCAATAGATTCTGCTTTTTCAACTTCTTTATATATATCAGCGATAACGTTTTCAGTTGCTGGGTTATCTGCAAACTTATTAACGAACTCAAGTCGTTCATTTAGCGATAAAGACTCGGGCATATACTTAACCGCTGATGAAATAACAGAATCAGCGATCGTTGCAGGTAAGTTAGCAAGCGTTAACATAGCTAATAAACCTTGGTAATCTTTTTGCTGTTGATAAATAGCGAGTATCGCAGGTAATACCTTACGTTGATAAAAACTAATTTCTGACTGAGGTTCAAGCAGATGTTGCTCGGCTAACGTTATCAGGTGCTGAGCATTACCCGTTTTTTGCGCTAAAGCGACTTGTTCGGTGCTGGCCTTCAGCCAACCTTTTTGTGTTTGTGCTAATAAGGTATTAATAGCAGTGACATAAGTGGTATTGCCATTAGATAACGCTGTAAATAACAATGCATACTGCTCAAGCTGTTCTTTCCCTTGGAGATTATTCAATTGTGCATATTGCGCTTGTAGCTCTTCAACTCGCTCTTCTGAGACTAAGTAATCTGCTTTTTTGCGAGCTTCTTGGTAGTTATCATCCTTATCACCTAAACGGCTAACGACTTTTTTCTTGACGATATCATACAAATAAATACCAGAGGTTGGCGCTTTCAATCTTTGAGCATCAGCCTCATCATGATAACCTGCTCTACCGCTAATAAACGTCACTAAAGGTAAGCGTTCATCAGCAATAAAATCTGCCATAATATCTGAGTGGGAGGCCAAATCTTCCAAAACATAGGTGATCTTCCCCGTTTCAATATTCACCATTACAAAACCACCTGCCCAAGCTGATAAGTAGTGCGTTCCAGTCTTATTAAAACGTATTGGCCCCCAACCATGTCTGCCAAAACTATTTTTTCTATCAAAGGTATTTAGCAGGAGCTTTCCTGTTGAAATATCCCAAACATTGAATGATTTTTCTCTTGAAACAACTAACTTTTGATCGTCCGGTGTTATTGCGCCCACCTTAAAATCATCATGACTAGGAGTGACACGTTTAAAAAGTTGTAGTGTTTTACCTGAGTCAACATCCACAACTAAACTATTAGTATAAGATTGAAGATATAAGCGTTTTTCAGAGACAGAAAACTCTGCCCCTCGATCCCAATCCCAACTATTAGGTGACGGAATTTTATGCAGTAATTTTAAAGGAGAACGTTGATAAACATAAAAAAAACCTTTTCTTGGATATTTTTCAGCCCAATATCCAAAGTATTTTCCACTAGCAGACATAGCAAAATTAAAAACTCGCCCCTCATTTTTTCCATACTCTTCGTGAAATATTTGCTTGCCTGTATGGTTGTCAATAACACTGACGCCATTGGCTGAAGAACTATGACGTGCTCTTTCATTACCTGTTATCAAGTAGCGACCGCTGTTGTCCATTTGTTTTAATACATCTTGATAATGTATTCTTGTAGCGTTTACTTGCGGGCTTGATAGTATAAATAAAGTACTTAGTAAGACCAATAAAGAGGTAATTCGCATAATTATAAAGTTTACTTATTAGATAGTTAGGTAAGCAGCATAACGATTTGTTTAATTATTTTCAAATTATTACACATGCTTAACAATAACTTACAAATATACACGTTCTACTTTCATTAAACAGTTAATTACTGGGGAATCCCGCTAATACCTATCCGCAGGCCAAGCTTAGTGATACAGCAATAGATCATTACGCGACAATGAAGATGCACAGTACCAATCAATGTAAGTAAACTAATTAGGGCGAGTAAACTGAATAAGAAAAGAAGTTTATACCTCTTATACCTGACAATTCACATCAGCGATAAAGCTCAATTAGCCACGATGATTAATACCGGCTATTTACTAACCATTTTGGCTAATTATCTCGGTTTGATACTATTGCCGGTTTATTATCTTTTCTTATTCCAATAAGCACTGGCGTAGAGCATTGCTTTATCATACTGACAATAATCATTAAGATGAGCTTTTAACTGCTTAATAATACTTGCTTCTGCCGCCATAAATATTGCAGTGTCAGCCAAGTTTTGACCGATGGATTCAAGCCCAGCTAAAAACTCACCCGTTAACTTATTATCAGTGACTAACCAATGTAATTGCACTGCTTTTGGTGTAACTAAAGCTTGAATATCTCGTTTGTCAGGCACCTGAATGTAAGCATGACCTTGGGCATTGGACGGCAGTTTCTCTAAGGTTGCCGCAATAGCCGGTAATGCCGTAATATCACCAAAAAACAAGTGTTTGGGTGCTTGTAAATTGTTATGTTTTACCTCTCCTGGTCCAGCAATACCCAGATAGTCGCCAACCTTAGCTTGTAAAGCCCAGTTACTTGCTAGCCCTTCGTGATCATTAACAGCAAAATCAATGGTTAAGGCTAATCTTTCTTTATTAAAAGCGCGAATGGTATAAGAGCGCATCCATTTTTTAAATCCTAAATAAAGACCCAGTTTTGGCTTTTTATGCTCGCTATTTACATCAGGAAAAATGGCTTTAACGTGTGCACTTTCTTTATTTTGAGGAAAGTCAGCAAGTGATTCTCCCGTTAACACGATCCTTCTCATATGTGGCGATAAATCATGCACTGATAAAACCTGTGTCATTCGCATAGTAGGACCCATAATAATTTACTCCTGTTTTTTAATTTTTAAGCAATAGCTGTTGATTTTGCTAACACCCGTGCCATATAGCTCGCCACGATTAAATGACAATTAAATTGTAAAGTAACCGCATTGCGCAACTAAACATGCTTTACATGCTTTACATGCTTTACATGCTTTACATGCTTTACATGCTTTACATGAGGCTATTTAATAGCCCTTGAGGGTAAGCAAGGGTAATAGCGAAACTAAAAGCAAGATACTTTAAAGCTATACGAGTAGTTTTTTTATTTACCCTGTATAATAAAACCCACACACATAGTTGATAAAGTCTACTATATCTCGGGAGGCTCAATGGAGTTAAGCGAAGCGCTCTTTAGTTTGGTGCACACTGTGCGCATTAACATGAAGCATGAAATAAAATTGCTGGCATTAGATTTATCACCAATGCATCTAAAGGCTTTAAAAGTTATTTCCATCATTAATGATTGTACTGGACAAAAGTTAGCTGACTTTATGGGGCGAGATAAAGCGCAAATTAATAGATTGATCAAAGAATTGGTTAATCAAGAACTGATCACTAAAATCGATAATGAAAAAGATAAACGCAGCCAATTTTTAGTACTATCTACTCAAGGTACTGAAATAATGACGATGTTTAAAAAAGTTGAAAAGAAGGTGTTTAACTCCATGATAAAAGACATTCCTTCAGCGAAAATAGAAGACTTTATAGCAATAACGCAGCTACTTAAAAGTAATTTAACCTGATGATAAGCAAAACCTTACTGCGACAGCTGACTCAACAGTTTTGTTAATGATGTGGCAAAAATGGTGTGGCAAAAACGGTGTGGCAAGGTAGCACAATAGTGTTTATACGCGTCAATTATGCGCTTAGTTATTTTTATTTAACCAAGCTTTTAAAGGGTCTAGCCACTCAGGTATAGGCCTAAAAAAAGCACCATGTTCCTCACCAGTAGTAATCGCAATTTCTTCAAAACTGTCAACATTCTTACTTTGTGCGATTAAAAATTGGCATGAACCTACCCTATCACTTGTTTCATAGATTGAATAAACCTCACCGTAAACTTGGTAATCAGGGTGATTTTCCATAAAATTCGGACAACTAGCCAGTAGTGCAAGCCTTACTTTTTTAGATTTTAAGTAGTGGCTAGTCAAAATACTAATTTCCCCGCCACGAGAAAAACCTAATAAGGTGATATTTTCAGGTTTTACCCCTTTAGTGATCAGGAAGCTAATATCATGTTTTAATTTCTTGGCAAAGATTTTTGCCTTGGTATTTTTAGCACGATGATAAGCAATTAAATGATAGCCATCGTCAGTGAGTGCTGATTTTACTTTAGGGAAATCATACTTTCCCCAACGATTGCTTACAGGTGTTGGGTTATCCCCTTCCACAATGAGCCCATGCGAATAGAAAACATACTTTGCATTTTGATCAATTTTTTCAGGAAATTGCTCATACAACTGTCCGGCAAAAACACATGAAGAAAAAAGTAACATAACAAGTACTAAATATTTGATAAAAGCCTCCGCTTTAGGTAATGACTAATCGATAAAACTTTACTGTTGTCGTTAATAATAACACGCTACTTATTAAGTAACTCAGCTTGCGATAATTCGATGAAATCATGCCATTCTAATGTCTGTATTGCCGCCGCATGGCCTTGTTGAAAAATATTCATCGCTATTGCAGTCCCTAATTTAGCTGCGCTAATACTCCTAAATTTATTAATAGCTCCAATCAGCAAAGGGTCAATCAAAGGCATAATGGCAAGGGTCAGTGCTTGTGATAAACCATAACGATTTGTTGGTGTTATGATCATCGATGGATGAAATAAACTTAGGCGCTCAAAACCAAGTGCTTTTAATGCTTCTTCAAGCTCGCCCTTGGTACGTAAATAAAATGAAGAAGACTTCGCACTGACACCTACTGAACTTAAAAGCTGGAAATGGCTTACACCCGACTTTTTGCATGCTAAAGCAAAGTCTAAAACTACATCTTTATCAATTTTAACAAATTCTGCTTTAGTTATTCTAGATGGCTGGCTAACACCAAGCGTGCATATGGCGGTGTTATGTCCTGATATTAATTTTGCATAAGATTGAGGTGAAAAAACATCAACTTGGTGTTGTGCAACAGCATCACCAATAACATTTTCGGCAGGTCTTCGCCCCAGTAAAGTCAATTGCTTAACTGTTGATATTTTGGATAATGTTAATGCGGTATGATTGCCTACAGCACCTGTAGCGCCAAGCATAATGACTTTCTTATAATCGGACATATTAACCTTAAATAAGCAGTATTTGAGCTAAGTTTCAAGCTGTTCTTTGCCCTGTAGGCTTTTCAAAATTACACAATCAGCAACAATATCTTTTGAACATGAAGTCGCTAATGTGTGTAGTGTTTTTTCTAATTGCGTTAATTCACTTATGGTATTACGCACTTTTTCTAATTGTTGTTCTATCAATGTATCAACTTCATGACACGATGATGCATTATCTGTTTGCGCTTGTATTAATAGCTTTATTTGTGCAATAGGAATTTGTAGCTCTCGACAACGCCGAATAAAAATCAACCGTTCTACATCATCAGCGCTGTATTCTCGATAGCCATTACTATTACGAGCAGCTTCAGGCAGCAAACCAATATCTTCATAATATCGAATAGTTTTGCTAACTACTTGGCTTAATTTAGCTAATTGATTGATTTTCATAACGTCTTGACCTTACACCTACAGTAAGGTTTATGATGTGCCAATTACCGTGGTTATTCAATTAATATTGAATTATTAGCTTGGTTAACACACAACAAAACTGCGACTTTCATTTTATTAGAGTATAAACAGCGGTACTTATGATAAGAATATCAATTTTCTTACCGACGAAAAAGCGACGTAAGTACAGCCATGCTATTTACTCGCTATTCATTACCTTCGTTGTTATACAATCAACTTTTGCCAATGCAACAAATGATATCTCATATCACAGCAGTGGCAATTTCATTATACCAACCATGCAAAAAGTTCTTGTTGATCCTGTACTAGACCGAGACGCTAATTTGTTCATTCAAGATAATGTTCAAGATGACTGCGTAGACTGTGACGCAAGCTGCTGTGCTTGCTGCGCCAGTACTTTATTAACTTTTATCTATGCCCTAAATAGAATAAAACCCCCTATTCAGCTTAACTATGGCGATCAGTTAGCACGTTTTAAAACACCTTATGACTCACTTTTGCGACCACCAAAACGCTAACATTTTCCCTTAGCGTTTTTCAGCGCGTTATAAAAACAACTAAAACCTTATTCACATTTTATTTTAAAACAGGAAAACCGATGCATTATTTTATCAATATGCCTCCTAAACGTAGTAAAAAATCAACACTTGCCTTAAAAAGAGCATGCTACTTACCCGTTTTTATTATCACGTTATGGTCATTCAGCTTTTCAGCGCTCAGTAAGAATGCAGAAAACACCTTAACCTTAACCTCTGCGATTGAAAGAACCTTCAAAGATAATCCGCAACTAAAAGTATTCTCATTTCGCCAACAAGCGCTTTCAGGCCAGCTACAAACTCAAGCGTTAAACCCGAGTTATGAACTTGGCTTTGAAATAGAAAATTTCACTGGCACAGGAGATATCGGCATATTTAAAAGTGCAGAATACACTTTGTCTTTATCTTCTATTTTGGAGCTGGGTGGAAAAAGAAATGCACGTATTGGTGTTGCCGAAAGTCAGCTTGGCCAAGTTGAAGCAAAACGCAAGATTACGGCTTTAAACTTACTCAGTAAGGTGACCCGTCGATATATAGACGTTATCGCCGCGCAAGAACGATTATTATTAGCCAATCAAGCAACTTTATTAGCAGAGCAAACCATACAAGAAGTCAAAAAGCGCTCAAAAGCTGGGGTTGCTCCAGAAGCAGAAGTAAAGCGTGCACTCGTCGCATTAGAACATGCCAAACTTATTGCTTCATCCGAACAACAACAACTTCACTACAGCAAAATGGCTCTTGCGATGATGTGGCATGAAACAACCCCTTCTTTTGCGCAAGTTGAGGGAAATTTATATCACTTTTCTGCTGATATTGACTTTGACACATTGTATAACAAGGTGAAAAATAATCCTGAAATATTAACATATGCTGCTGAAGAACGCTTAAGAGATGCCCAGCTTCGCTTGGCGAAAACAGAGTCAAGTGCCAATATCAAATGGAGCGTTGGCATAAAACAAATACAAGATATTAATGATACCGCGCTTACTGCAGGCTTTAGTATGCCGTTGTTTAGCTCTAAGCGAAATTCTGGCGCGATTATCTCAGCGCAAGCTAAACGTGATGAAGTGACAGTAAAAAAAGCCGCGACTATGTTGTCGTTACGTCACCAGCTATACCGAGCTTATGCCAACAGAAAACAAGCCATTTTTACCGCTAATAGCTTAAGAAATAACATTATTCCTACACTAGATTCTGCACTCGATGAAACAAAGGTAGCTTACCAACGGGGTCTTTATAGTTATTTAGATTACTTAAGTGTTCGCCAAGAGCTACTTTCAGCTCAGCGCGCAATGATTGAATCAGCATCTTCAGCTTTACGTTACGGCACAGAAATAGAGCAGTTAATTGCCGAGCCACTACCGGCTGATCAATACAGTTTAACGCCTGCACTAGTTACCGATTTCTAAGGACATATCATGAAAAAATTCCACCTAGCATTGAAAAAAATCAGCCTATTTATATCAATAATCATAAGCACATTAGTAAGTGTTGCCACAGCTGAGCCAGCCACTGTCAATCATGCCAGCAATACTCACGAAGAGTCTCCACATACGGATGAGCATCACGATGGTCATTCAAGGCAACATGAAGACAAACACCAGGATGGCCACAACGACAAACATCAAGAGGAAGGTCATATAGCAATAACAGCTACTGATGCCCAAGCAGCTGGCATTATTAATACAACAGCAAGTGCCGGTGAAATAAAAAACATGTTAACAGTATATGGTCGCGTGGTAATGAGACCCGACGCAATAAGTCATGTAAGTGCTCGCTTCCCTGGCTTAATAACAAAATTAACGGTTAATGTTGGAGACACAGTACAAGCCGGCGAAACAATTGCGCAAGTGGAGTCAAATAATAGCTTTAAACACTATAATATTACTGCACCAATTTCGGGCATAGTCACGCAACGATATGTAAACCCTGGCGAATCAGTCAACCAACAAACATTATTCACTTTAGAGAATTATCAGCAGTTATGGGTTGATTATAAAATATTCCCAAGCCAAACCTCCGTTATCAAAAAAGGACAACCGGTGATCGTTTCATCACCATCAGCGCAAACAAATTCAACAATTACCTACCTTATGGCCAATAAGAAGCAAACATTTATGACCGCAAGAGCGCCACTAAATAACCATGATGGTTTATGGTCGCCCGGACAAATACTTAAAGGCAGTGTTGTAACAAGCCAAAGCAGTGTCGATCTGGTGGTAGACAATAGAGCTTTCCAAGAAGTGGAAGGTAAACGCGTTATTTTTGTCACAAATCAAGGCGGTTATGAGACGCGTGAATTAGAGCTCGGGCAGTCAGACGGTCAGTTTAGCCAAGTTATTTCGGGGTTAAATTTCGGTGAAGAATATGCGCTTATCAATAGTTACTTATTAAAAGCAGATTTAGGTAAAGCTGGCGCATCTCACGCCCACTAAGGATAAACTCATGATTGAAACAATTTTACGCTTTTCTATCGCAAGGCGATGGTTAATGATGACGATGATATTAGCGCTTATCGGCATGGGCTATTGGAGTTATCAAAAACTGGCCATTGATGCCGTTCCTGACATTACCAACGTACAAGTACAAATTAACACTCGAGCGTTAGGTTACTCGCCGCTTGAGTCTGAGCAGCGTATTACTTACCCCATTGAAACGGCGCTTACCGGCATACCGCATTTGTCTTACACTCGCTCTATATCACGGTATGGCTTATCACAAGTTACCGCCGTATTTGATGAAGGTACTGATTTATATTTTGCTCGAAACCTAGTTAATGAAAAGCTAGCCGCGATTAAAAATAAGCTCCCCAACGGATTAGCGCCAGAAATGGGGCCTATTTCAACCGGACTCGGCGAAATTTTTATGTATAGTGTTGAAGCGTTACCTGGCGCATTAACCCCGGACGGCCAACAATATAGCGCAACCGAATTGCGTGAAATTCAAGACTGGATAATCAAGCCACAACTTGCGTTGGTGCCTGGTGTTACCGAAATTAATACCATAGGAGGTTATGACAAGCAGTATCACATTACTCCTATGCCAAGTAAAATGCTTGAGTTTTCGATCTCATTTCAAGACCTAAATACGGCATTGCGCACCAATAACAGTAACCGTGGCGCAGGCTATATTGAACAAAATGGTCAACAACTTACCGTGAGATCACCGGGTCAGTTAGCAAATATTAGCGACATTGAACACGTGATCATTAAAGTCGTTGATGATGTGCCGATAAAAGTTATCGATATTGCCCAAGTTTCTATTGGTAAGTCATTACGCACAGGAGCGGCAACTCGCGACGGCAAAGAGACCGTACTTGGTAGCGCAATGATGCTAGTAGGCGAAAACTCGCGTGTTGTTGCATTAGCCGTAGCAAAAAAATTAGCACAAATTCAACGCTCATTACCTAAAGGCGTCGTGGTTGAGTCGGTTTACGATCGAACAACATTAGTTGATAAAGCAATGTATACCGTACAAAAAAACCTCGTTGAAGGCGCGCTATTAGTTATTGTAGTGTTATTTTTGTTACTAGGAAATATACGTGCTGCGTTGATCACCGCAGCGGTAATTCCACTGGCTATGTTGGCAACAATCACCGGCATGGTAAAAGCTGGCATATCGGCAAACTTGATGAGTTTAGGTGCGCTAGATTTTGGTTTAATTGTTGATGGTGCAGTTATTATTGTTGAAAACTCGATCAGACGCCTGAGCCTTGCACAGAAAAAACATGGCGGAGCGCTGAGCCAAAAACAACGCTTAGACGTGGTTTACTCGGCCACAAATGAAGTGATAAGGCCAAGCCTGTTTGGTGTTTTTATTATTACCATTGTCTATATTCCATTATTTAGCTTAACAGGCGTTGAAGGTAAAATGTTCCACCCGATGGCAGCAACCGTTGTTATGGCGCTTATTGCCGCACTCATTTTGTCGTTAACACTGGTTCCTGCCGCCGTTGCTCTATTTATGAAGGGTAACATGAGTGAAAAAGAAAGCCCTGTCATCAGCATTGCTAAGTCACTATACCAACCACTATTAATCATGGCGATGAAGCTGCGTTGGTTAATTTTAACCGCTTGCACTGTGTTGGTTGCTTACGCAATATGGCTATCAACCACCCTTGGCTCTGAATTTGTGCCGCAACTTAATGAGGAAGATCTGTTACTACAGGCTATTCGAATTCCAGGCACTAGCCTGAGCCAATCTGTTGAAATGCAAAAGGCAGTAGAACTAAAAGTTCAACAGTTCCCCCAAGTTAAAAATGTCTTTTCACGCATAGGGACGCCCGAAGTGGCTAACGATCCTATGCCGCCAAATATTGCCGACACTTATGTCATGCTGCTGCCGCGGGCACAATGGCCAAATCCAAACTTAAGTCATGGGGAATTAGCAGCCAACATTGTTGAGTCATTATCAGGTCAGCCTGGTAATAACTTCGAACTGACCCAACCCATTGAAATGCGCTTTAATGAGCTTATTTCTGGTGTTAGGGCTGATTTAGGTATAAAAGTTATTGGCGATGATTTAGAACAACTTCTCAAATCAGCCAATGCGATAAAAGCAGTCATTGAAACTATTAAAGGTGCTAGCGATATTCAAGTAGAGCAAGTGACTGGTTTACCCATGTTATCGATATTGCCAAAACGTTTAGAGCTCGCTCGTTATGGGCTTAATGTTGCACAATTACAATATGCACTCTCGACGGCAATTGGCGGTGAAAAAGTTGGCGCAATTTACCAAGGTGACCGACGCTTTAATATCGTGGTTAGACTGCCAGAAAATGTCAGACAAAACATTCATCAATTAAGCGAACTACCGATCACTTTACCTAATGGTGAGTATGTGCCTTTATCAGAGATTGCTCAACTTAGCTTAGCGCCAGCACCCAATCAAATAAGCCGAGAAAATGGTAAACGACGTATTGTGGTATCGGCCAATGTCCGTGGTACTGACTTAGGTACATTTGTTAAAAATGTCAAAGAGAGCATCCAAAATAAAGTCGACATACCTGCTGGATATTGGCTTGAATATGGCGGCTCATTTGAACAGTTAGATTCAGCTAGTAAGCGCTTAGCCATTATTATCCCAGTGACTTTAGCACTAATTCTTGGTTTATTAATCATGGCACTTGGTAGCCTAAAAGATGCTCTAATTGTTTTCTCTGGAATACCTTTGGCGCTGACCGGTGGGGTTATCGCTTTGTGGCTTCGAGATATGCCATTATCGATATCTGCAGGCGTTGGTTTTATTGCCCTTTCAGGAATTGCTGTGCTAAATGGCTTAGTTATGTTGAGCTTTATTCGCGATTTATGCCGAGAAAAAGGTCAGCTGATTAACGGTATTATAGCAGGCGCGATGGTTAGACTGCGGCCGGTATTGATGACGGCTTTAGTTGCGGGTCTAGGGTTTGTGCCAATGGCACTTAATGTTGGTACAGGTGCTGAAGTACAACGGCCCATTGCAACGGTTGTTATTGGCGGAATTATTTCCTCTACCCTATTAACTTTGTTTGTGTTGCCAATTTTATACCGTATTGTACATGAAAGCGCTTTTAGTAAAAAATTAGCATTACATCATCGTTAATAGTAAGCCTTTACTAGCTAGAGCGAGCTAGCAGTATTAGTGCGATTAACCGCACCAATACTGCTAGCAACAAGTTATAACGGCGCTATCCTCTCCATTTAAAGCTTTTCATTCGCTCTTTGTCATTTACTCATTACTAAGCTAACAAACAACTTATGATCCACCCAGCGTAAAGAGAAACTACAGATATATCCATGCTTGATGATTCACAATAAATTAACATAATGTATACTGCTAACAACGAGATAAATACCAAGTTGGTAAACCCCAATAAAGGTGTTGCCATTAGGTTATAAATTTGCAGATTACATATAAAAAATTATTTTTAAGCGTTAGTATCATTTTGACCTTGTTCCCCTATTTTTTGATAAATGATATTTTACATTTTGATGAAATATGGCTTAAAAAAGCACCATTATTACTACTGCAAAGCTTAAGTGTTTGTTTTGTCACTACCTGTTATTTGATTATTAAAAAAAGAGCGTTGAAGCTTTTTTGGCAATTTATCACTTTAGCATTATTATCCTCGTTGATATCAAACCTATTATTTAGCTTTACGATCATCAATTACAGCCTGTTATTACAAGATTTTTTCACGCTGTGCAGTTATTTTTTTGTTATTTTAGCAATAGAAACTAACCCGCATATAAGTGAAACAAAAAACAATAAGAACATTAGTAGCCGAGTTGCAGCCATTTTTTTCACGCTAATCTGTTTCAGTTACTTTGTTTTATTGCCGACTGAGTTTGCTGATAACGCCAAAGATAAAGTCGCCTCTTCACAGTTATTTCATCTTTTGATTGCGGCACTGATTTTTATCCGTCTTGCAATTAACAGTTACCAATGTCAGAGTAAATTTTGGTGTCGAATTTATAGCATACTCACCATAGCTGCTGCAGCCATGCTATTAGAAAACCTTATTGAATATTTGAATCATTGGCTGTTCATTTCATTGCCAATATATCTAGCAACGCTATTAACTTTTATACCTTATTGCGCCCTGAATATTGCCGCTAGTCACTCGGCAAGGCCATTATCTGAGTCAAAAGAAACGACAACTTCGTCAACGCCTGAAGTCTACCTTTTGGTGTTAATATTTAGCTCAATATCAATTCACTTAACCGGTGTAGAACTTAAATTACACTACAATATTGAATCTTACTTACAGTCAATTTTAATTATCACTTGGCTTGGTATCGCGCTGACATTATTGGCAACCATAACCTATCGCAAGAATCGAATTGGCCATAAAAGACAACAAAAAATCAAACTGCAAGAATCAGCACAACAAGCCTTAGTTGAACTTAACTTACGCTTAACTAACGCTATGCTTAACAGTGAAGATAAGGCGATAGTGAATGCCTCTAGTAATGCCATATTAACCACTAGTACCGATGGTACTGTTCTTTCTGCAAACCCTGCGGCAGTGCAACTATTCCAGTGCTTGGAGCGCGAAATCATCTCGACTCGAGTCAGTAACTTTTTTTCCGTTGACGACCAAATGCATTACTTTTTTGACTTTAAAAGTAATGTCTATACTTTACAACGTAAAGACGCTGGCATCTCAATTGAGTGCACAGCAACACGTAAAGATGGTACAGAATTTCCAGTGCAAGCAGAGTTACAATGGGCGGAAAGAGAAGAACAGCCCCTAGTTGTTATCACCTTTATTAATCTCACGGCTAGAAAACTTGCGGAACAACAAGCATTAGATTTAAAAGATAAATTTATTGCCAATATTTCACATGAATTTAGAACACCGTTAACCATTATCAATGGCATTTTAGATCGCTACTTAGTTAAAGCTCAAAGTGACGAAGAAGGCAAAGAACTTAAAACAGCGAAACGCAATGGCTTACGACTCGTTCGTATGGTTGAACAGTTGCTCGAACTTTCCCGTTTATCTGACAACCCACAACTCACCATGGCCACATATCGCCTAAAAACATTAATGTCGATGCCTGCGGATTCATTTAGTCGCTTAGCCACACAAAACAAGCTAACGTTAACTTGTGATATACCTGACACTATATGGCTTGATTGTGACGCTCAAGCATTTGATAAAATCATTTTTAACCTAATAGCTAATGCCATTAAGTACACACCTGCAGGTGGTAGTATTCAAGTTATCGCACATAGTAATAGTGATAATTTTACACTTGATATTATTGACACGGGTATTGGTATTGCGCCCGACTCACAAAGTAAGATTTTTGAACGTTTTCAACGTGCTGATGACGAAAAAAACCAAGGAGTGTTTGGTGTTGGTATTGGTCTATCATTAGTTAACGAGCTTGTTAAAGCCCACAATTGGCAAATTAATGTGGTTAGTGAATACAATAAAGGCAGCAAGTTCTCTTTAATTATCCCTTCAGCAGCAGCGCTAACAGAAGAGAAGTCAACACCAACGTGTATATCTCAAATAGAAGTCGCGTCATTATTAACAGAGCCGCACAACCCAATTAAAGATACCAGAAACCACAGCCAAAAGGTGGTACTGGTCATAGAAGATAATTTAGATATGCAAAGCCATATCAAACAAGTTATTGAACAAAGCCATCATACATTGCTCGCAGGTAGCGGAGAGCTCGGTTTAACTTTAGCCCAAGAGTATATTCCTGATATTATCGTGTGCGATATTATGCTAACGGGTATAGATGGCTTTGCGGTTTTAAAACAACTCAAAAGTCATGAACTAACCTCGCATATTCCTGTCATTTTACTAACAGCTCGCTCTGACTTAGATAGTCGTTTACATGGCTTAAATTTACAAGCAGATGAGTATTTAAGTAAACCATTCAATCATCAGGAATTATTAACCCGTATTGGGAATTTGATCCGAAACCGTGAAAAACTACAAAAACACTATTTAAATAACTTACAAAAAGATCTGCAAATAAACAGAAAAAACACCAGTTTTGATAATGTCGCAGAACTCACACACGTTAGTAGTGACGAGGTAACGCTTGACAATAAATTCTTGGAAAAACTAGAAGCAATAACGGCCCAAGTTTACACTGATACCGATTTAGACATTGTGCAATTAGCAGCAAAAATGGCAATGAGTGAGCGACAATTACAACGCAAAATTAAAGCATTAATTGGTATAACCCCCAATAATTTCATTAAAGAGTTTCGCCTTAAAAAAGCAAAAATATTATTGCAGAACGGCTCTCAAATTGGTCGCATTGCCCTTGATGTTGGATTTTCCTCACAAACATATTTTGGCCGTTGCTTTAAGGAAATGTTTGCCTGTACTCCTAAGCAATATCAACAACAGCAATTAAAAAAGCAGCGTCCGTCAGTTTAAGCCTGACTTAGTTATAACCTGCTCTTTTAGGTT